>RECD01000228.1 GCA_007694185.1 Planctomycetaceae bacterium | reverse complement strand
TTAGCAATGAGCGGCAATGAAGTGTCCGGAAACTTTTTTACCGCACGATCCTTAAAAGATCGGCCGTCCCTTACTTGGCCCCGGCATCCGACGCCACGGTCGGCCTGTCGCTTAGCTTATGCCGAATCGATCGGTTGAGGCACTTGACATCTCACGCTGCCCTGCGACCGGATCATGATTCGTCGCAAGCTGCCTTCGTGTGGCGATTGATTCGTTCGATCAGCATGTCGGTAAAATCTGCGAACGTGTCGGCGTCCGGTCCGTTCCGACAAAAGTTGATTTTATAGCATCGGCCCTGGGTCGTTGGGGTCGGTGAAAACATCACCCATTCTTCACGGCGATTGACGTACGCGAACCAAAGCAACCCGAGTGCGCCGATCAACATGAGCGGCGACATCCATAACGGCATGTAACGTTCTTCGATGACGAACAGGTCAGATAGGGATGCGAATACTCCGAGGGCACCAATCAAAAGGCAGATCCAGAATGTTGACGATGTGGTCCACAACCGCACAGGATTCGGGTCAAGGTTCGAATAGGGAGTCCCGTAGGTCCAACGTGCCAGACCACTTCGCACGGTGATTTCGACACGCTGTTCCAGCAAACGAATGGTGCCGCTGGTTTCGGCGGCGCGAAACCGATATTCGATCAAATCAGAATTCACGAACGGTTCTTTTTAGTCGAGGGACGGATCGCAACGGCGGGAAGACGTTGGGCGTTTTCCGCTTGCAACCGACTCGATCGCCGGTTCCGTTGATCAGGCATTTTCTGTCACTGACTCAGTTGTCGTTTTGGTCGGCAGTTGCCTGGTGAGGAACGTCCGCCGCCGTCGCATTGCCCTTCGGCGCGGTCACGAGTGGCCTCAACACGACCTCGATCTCGTGGTCCCATGCTAGTTCGATTTCGGTCACGGGGGCGCCGGGCCCACCGGTCTCGGACTTCGATGTGATCGCGTTTGGGGCCAACTGACTGGTGTCAATGCGGAACGCACCCGAGTAGGTCTTGGTGCTTTGGTGCTGACGGATCCGCAGTGTCCGATCGGCAGGTTTGCTGCAACCGGAAACCGTCGGAAGTGCCGCGACAAACCCCAGCGTGAATGCGACCGCCAGCAAGAGAGCTGTTCGTTTCATGCTGATGCCTTACTGAATGGGGTATGGCGGTGCTGATCGAGGTAGAGTGGGAAAAGGGAAGCGACGGCGAACAGGTTTGGTTCAACGATCAGTGGCCATCGATGGCTGATCATATCGTGCCAACGCTAGCCTTCGGCTCGGTGCCACCTCAGTGCCCGTGCTCAGCGACAGCGGTGCTCGTAATCGACTCCGCCGGGGTGCTTGGCCGATGACTACGCCGGCACGCGATCCGGCACGATTCGGCCTGTGACGCCAACACGCCGTGACCACCCGTGAACAACGAACGTTTAGGCGTGTCTCCGTTCGCCCCGTTGGGGCGAGTGATCTTCTTGGGGCATTGTTCCCAGGGTGGCACCCTGGGCTACCACCGTTTGCCCCTTTGGGGCAATGAAATCCAGTTGTTGCCCGGTCGTGGATCGATGGCCACGTTCATTGCTAGCACGGCCCCGAACGATCTCGTCGCCCCGGTGGTTGGTCAATGGCCGCTTGCCGCTGCGATGGTCGATCACGAGCACTGTCGCTATGCGACTGAGCACGGGGGGCGACGCGGTCGCTCGCGATCAGGGGGTTAGGTAGCGGATGAAGTTCCGGATGGGTTGCCCGGGGACGTAGGCGGTCGGCTGTCCGACGACCCCCTGGCCGACTTGGACCGGGTTGCGATCTTGGCCGAAGGAGACCAACGGGCGGTGCTTCGGCGCGCCCGGAATCACCGACTGGCCGGAAACCAACGGCTGAGCCGGTAAGCCGGGATAGACGGTCGAGAAGCCCGGTGTCGGTGCCGCCAGCGCCGGCGGCCCGATCTGGGCAGGCGGTTGCACGTAGGTGGGCGGCCCGACGTTGTTCGCCACGGTGGTGACGTATCCCGGGCCTGGGGCACACGTCAAAATGCGGTCAGAACGGTAGCCGGAAGGTCCGGTGATGTTGCGGCAATTGCCGACGGTGGCGAACCCGGAACCCAATTGCGGTTGGGGTACCGAAGCATAATCGCTCGCCGAAGCCGGGTTCTGCGTCACCGGGATGCTGGGGCCGACGCTTGTCGGTGGAGCCACGAATTGCGGGGTCATCGGCACCTCGCCAGGCTGATTCACGCCCGGCCGTGGCAGGGGACCGGTCGTCATGTCAGGCGGCAGGTTGATCGGGCCGGCCGATGGGCTGGATGTCAGCGGCGGCGGCAGGGCGCCGGTCGGCGGCGTCGCAAAGCCGTCGGAAGGCCCGGCGGGCATCGTCATGCCGGTGCCGTTCGGCGCCGATTGCATCCAGGCCGTCTGACGCACTGACGCGGTTTCGACCACTCCGGACGGATATGCCGTGTGAGCGGGATAGCTTGCGCCCGCAGACTGCGAGGAGTTGGTGATCGGCGGCAGTTGGGACGCCCGAAACCGGTCGACCGCCGACGGGGCGTCGATGGGCCGCAACCGGGTTTGTGGCGTCTCGAAATTGGCTGGCTGCGGCGAGCCGGCGGAGCGGAATTCCGAGACGGTGCCCTGGGCGAAAGCGGCAAGCGGAAGCGTCAAGCTGAGCCCCAGGAAACAACCGCAGACGGCTCCAGACGCCATGCGGCGGGCGAACCACCAGCCTCGACCTTGCGTCTGATTTGTGTGCTCGCTGCGAGCCGTTTCCGTGCGCGAGCCATCTCGTTGTGCAACCATGCTCCGTCCTCCTCATCCTCGTGGCCGGTCCTGCGGGTATCCTCCATCGGCAACATCCTACGCAAGCCCAATCGAAAAGGCCAAAAAGGTTGCTCGCGATAGGCTCGACTCCCCATCGGGCAACGCTAAACTGAGCAAGTTAGCGAAATCGCATTCTCAACCGGGCTGGGTGCGATCGGTACCGGATAGGTTTATCTGGCGGCAAACTGGGGGACCTGGCAGGTTTGGGCGAATAAGAAATGACGTTGACCAGTCACGCGATCGTGCTGCTGGCCAAACTTTTCAGCGGCTTCACGGTCCGCTGGGTTGATTGCGCTCCGGATACCTGTCAGCGAATTTATTTCGCGAATCACACCAGCCATCTCGATGCGGTGGTCCTGTGGGCGGCGTTGCCCAAGCCGATCCGGGCGTTGACCCGGCCGGTGGCGGCGAAGGATTACTGGACGACGGGTTGGTTGCGTCCGCACATCGCCAAGTCGTTCAACGCGCTGTTGATCGACCGCCAAGAGATCAAGGTCCACCAGAGCCCGATCGATCTGATGATCCGCCAGATGGGCGACGTCTACTCATTGATCGTCTTTCCCGAAGGGGGGCGTTCGGACGGGGAGGAGATGAGCGACTTCAAGAGCGGGCTGTATTACCTCGGCAAGAAGCGGCCCGACTTGGAGTTGGTGCCGGTTTACATCGACAACGTCAATCGGATTCTGCCGCGGGGCGAGTTCTTGCCGGTACCGCTGTTGAGCTGCATCACGATCGGGCCGCCGATGTGGTTGGAGGCGGGCGAACCGAAGGCGGCTTTCTTGAAACGGGCCCGCCAAGCCGTGCGGCGGCTGAAGGACGTTTGACGGCGGCGCTGCGAGGCGTCAGTTAAGATAGCACGGTCATCCGCTGCGATCCCGCCAAGCATCCTCCCGGAATTCGTCATGAGCACCGCCATCTCAATACCGTTGCCGTTTCGTGGCGACCTCCGCCACCTGGTCCTGGTCGCCTGCACCCTAGTCGCTTGCGTCCTGTACGGCGGCGACGGCCGAGCGGTCGCGGCCGATGGCGAGGTTCACGACATCGTGCTGCGCAGCGGGACGATCCACCGCGGCGACGGCTCGGAACCTTTCGTCGGTCACGTCGGGATTCGGGACGGCAAGATCGTGACAATCGCCACCGACGGCGATTTGCAGGGCGAGCTGGAAATCGATTGCCGGGGTTTGGTCATCGCCCCGGGGTTCATCGACCTGCACAACCACAGCGACCAACCGATTCTCAAGCGGGACACTCGGAGCAACGCGAATTACCTGCTGCAAGGCTGCACGACGATCGTGACGGGGAATTGTGGCGGCGGGCATGTCGACGTCGCGAAGTACTTTGCCGACTTGGACGCCAACGGCGCCGGCACGCATGTCGCTCATCTGCTTCCACAAGGCAGCCTGCGGCGGCAGGTGATGGGGTCGTCACGCCGCGACGCGACCGCGGAGGAAATGGCGAAGATGCTCGAACTGGCCGAACGGGCGATGTCGGACGGCGCCTTCGGCATGTCGACCGGATTGATCTACGTCCCGGGGACCTTCACGCCGACCGAGGAGTTGATCGCGATCGCCCAGGTCGTAGCTCGCCACGGCGGGATCTATGCCAGCCACATTCGCAACGAGGGTGCGGCGTTGTTGGAAAGCATCGATGAGGCGGTGCGGATCGGACGGGAAGCGGGATTGCCGGTTCACGTTTCGCACCTCAAGGCGAGCGGCAAGTCGAATTGGGGATCGCTCCGTTTGGCGATCCAGCGGATCGAGGAGGCGCGGCAGTCCGGGACGGTCGTCACCGCCGACCAATACCCGTACGCGGCGTCGAGCACTTCGATGGAAGCGACCCTGTTCCCCGCCTGGTCGCGCGACGGCGGTGACGCGGGACTCCGCAAGCGATTGGAGGACCCGGAAACCTCGGCACGGATACGCGAGGAAGTCGCCAAAAAACTCGGTGACAGCTCTCGTATTCAACTCGTCAGCTGCGGCTACGACCGCGCCTGGATCGGCAAATCGATCGCAGAGATCGCCGTCCTGACCGAAATGGAACCGGCCGACGTCGCCATGAAGATCCAAAGGAATGGCGGGGCGGCGGTGATCAATTTCGGCATGAGCGAAGACGACATGCGGTCGGCGATGCCCGTGCCCTGGGTCGCGACGGCCAGCGACGGTGGGGCGAAAGTCCCTTCAGCCAGCCGCCCCCATCCGAGATCGTTCGGCACCTTTCCCCGAAAAATCGGCTACTACGCCTTGGAAGAGGGGCTGTTGCCGCTGGCTGCCGCGATCCGCAGTTGCAGCTCCCTGCCGGCCGAGATCCTGGGGTTAGCCGACCGTGGCTTGGTCGAGGTCGACCTGGCCGCCGACCTGGTCGTCTTCGACCCCAATGATTTTCGCGACCGAGCAACCTTCGACGAACCCTACCTGCCACCCAGCGGCATGCGGCACGTCCTCGTCGCCGGCCAACCGGCCGTGTTCGACGGCCAAGTCACCGGCATTCTGGCTGGACAGGCCTTGAGAAAGCCATCCGTCACCCCCTGATTTGACGCCAGTGTCCACTTGAGCAATCGTCTGTTATCCGTCGCGAATCGCCGGTGCAACTGCGCGGCGTTCGTCGCTGACGGATCGTGGCAAGATAGAATGTCAGCGTAAACCGACACATACGGTCGGTTCGATCGTCGTTTTGCAATCAACAGGGAGGCACCGTCATGCCCTTTACCCGCTTTGTTTCTGGTCGCTGGACCGCCGTGATGGTTTGCGTTGCGGTTTTAGGTTGCTCACTCGTCGGGTCGGCCCAAGCCCAAGATCGGTTCGGCGACAGACGGCTGGGTGATCGCCCCGGATGGTCGGTCACGCGATCCGGGAGCCTGTTTGACGACCGCGGTCGTTATGGCGGGCGTAATTTCCAGTCCGGAAGTGAAACACGGATGTTCGACCAGCAAGGTCAGATGATCGGCCGGCAACGGACGGAGGAAACGTTCGGAGGCAGGTCGATCACACGGACGTACGACGGACGAGGCGGATACGCCGGCCGGTCGGTTCTATACGGCAACCGGGAACAACTGTTCGACAGCCGAGGACGCTACAGCGGCCGCAGCATGAGATCCGGCAACACCACCCGGTACTTCGACGAACGCGGTCGATTCCAGGGTCGGGAAGTCCGGTCCGGCAGCACGTTTCGCTATTACGACGAGTCCGGTCGATACCTCGGCAGCCAACGCTAACGATCAGACAATCAAACATTGGCGAAGGTTTACGCTATCGCTCCGGCGCGAGAGCCAAGAGCTGCGATCGACCGCGTCAGGTAGAACATCGGCCGTCCGTAATCGCCGCACCTTTCGATTACGAGCACCGTCGCTCCGCGACTGAGCACGAGCACCGCTGCGCTGAGCACGAGTGAGAAAGCAACTTGGCTGGCACCTTTTGCCATGTTTTGCCATGGCGCGAGACTCTTACGGACGCCGGCAGGGCATGTGTCAACTCTTCGGGCCAACGGCCCATTCATTTGCCTAGCCCAGCCCACCGGGCTGGTTTTCGGTATGTCCGAACGCACAACAGGGCCAGCGGCCCGGCTGTTTGCGAGATTGCTAAATCCCAAACGCATCGCCGGTACATCTCAATATCGCGCAATCCTTTCGCCCCATCATTGCGCACCATGGCCGCTACGACCTGGTGATCGCTACGGGGCACTCGTGATCGCGTAGACCATGTTCGAGACGGCTTGCTTGAACGAGTCGTTTTCTACGAATTGTTTGTAGACCTGCGTGTCGTCCCGGAGCAGTTGCTGCATCACGATCGACAACGCCTTGTCGTGCGCCAACCGCGCCGTGTGAGGCGTATTCTCCCGGGCATTCTGGAACCCCACATCCGCCGCGACCTGCGGCGCGATGTCTTCCCGAATCCGCCTCGCTACCCGGTCGCTGTCCTCAAATAACGTCCCGAATTGCTCGTTAAACGTCTTCAGGATGTTGCTGAGCCGATCCAGTTCGGGTTCGGGCCGTCGCCCCCCCGCCGAGGTCGGTACCGGCTGGATCTCCGCGTCCGCGTCGGCGAGCGCAACCTCCATCGCCTTCCGCTTCTCGACGCGGTAACTGTCCATGTCAATCGCCTCGAGTATCCCCTGCGCGAGGTCCTCGTCCTTGGGTGCCGGCAGCTTTGGCGTCAACAGGTCGAGGAAGATCGACAGCTTCTCCCATTCCGCGTTGCTGTAAGGGATCACCGACGCCAGAAACCCGTAGGTGCGACAGAAAGCCTTGGCACTCCCCTTGAATTCGACCTGCCCCTGCTCGTCGAGCCGCTCGCTGTACACCGCCACGCAGGCATCGAGGATCGGGTCGAGCTTGTCACGGTCGGCGCCGGACAAAAACAGCGTCACGATCTCCATCACCTGTGCCGGCGAGTAAACTTGCGCGTCGTCGAGCGTCTTCTTCAGGTCGTGCAGCTTGTTCGGGTCGGTCTCTTCCGCCAACAACGTCGTTCGGTAGTAGTCTTGAAAGGCAAACTGGATCGCTTCGCTGTTGTTTTGGAAATCGAGGACAAAGCAGTCTCGCTTCTTCGGATGTGCCCGATTCAGCCGTGACAGCGTCTGCACCGCCTTGATCCCGGACAACGCCTTGTCGACGTACATCGTGTGCAGCAGCGGCTCGTCGTAGCCGGTCTGGAACTTGTCGGCGCAAATCAGGAAGCGGTACGGGTCAGTCTGAATCTTGCCGACGATCTCGTTGCTCGGAAAACCGTTCAACGACGTCTCGCTGACCTTCACCCCGCCGTATTCGTGTTCCCCCGAAAAGGCGACGATCGGTCGGTACGGGCTCTTCCGCTCCGCCAAGTACGCCTGGAAAGCGTGAAAGTACTGGATGGCCCGTTCGATGCCGCTGGTGATCACCATCGCCCGTGCCTCGCCGCCGATCTTCCCCTTGGCCATCACCTGCTCGTGGAAATGGTCGACCATGGTTTCCGTTTTGCGCCGGATGGCATCGTCGTGGCTCTCGACGTAACGCCGCAGCTTCTTTTGGGCCTTCTTCGTGTCGAACTCGGGGTCGTCCTCGGTCATCTTGATCAGCTTGTAGTAGCTGTCGACCGGGGTGTAATGCCGCAGCACATCGAGGATGAATCCTTCCTCCACGGCCTGCTTCATCGTGTAGCCGTGGAACGGACGGTGCTTGATCTTCCCCTCGGCGTCGGCCGGCAACGGCTCGCCAAACATTTGCAGCGTCTTGTTTTTGGGCGTGGCGGTGAACGCGAAGTAGCTGGCGGTGCTGAGCATCTTGCGGCCCGCCATCCGGCGTTCCAGCGCCTCGTTGATGGTGTCCTCGGCGTCCTTTTCCTCGTCCTCGCCATCGCGTCCCTTCCCGCCACCGAGCGCCTCGCTCATCGCGGCCGAGGTTTTACCGCCCTGGCTGGAGTGCGCCTCGTCGATCACGATCGCGAACCGTCGTCCCGCCTCCGTGGCGATCTCGTCGAGGATGAAAGGGAACTTCTGCACCGTCGAGACGATGATCTTCTTGCCATCCTGGATGAACTTGCGCAAATCGCCCGACCGCTGGGCATGGCCGACCGTGGCCCCTACCTGCATGAACTGCTTGATCGTGGCTTGGATCTGGTCGTCGAGAATTCGGCGGTCGGTGACGACGATGACCGAATCGAAGACTTCGCCGCCGCCCGCGTCGTCGTCCCGTTTGCAGCCGATCAGTTGGTGAGCCAGCCAGGCGATCGAGTTCGATTTGCCGCTCCCGGCCGAGTGTTGGATCAGGTACCGTTTGCCCGCGCCGTGGGCTCGGACGTGCGCTAACGCTTGCCGCACCAGCCGCAATTGGTGATACCGCGGCCAAACCTGTTTCCGTTTTTTCTTGCCGGTCCGAGCGTCTTTCTCGATGACGATTTGGGCGTAGTTCTCGAGGATGTCGGTCAACCCCGCGGGGGAGAGCACTTCTTTCCAGAGATAGTCGGTCTTGAGCCCACGCGGGTTGGGCGGGTTGCCCGCGCCGTCGTTGTGTCCGCGGTTGAAGGGGAGGAACCAGGACGCCTTCCCCTGCAAGTGGGTACACATCCGCACTTCGTTGTCGTCCACCGCGAAATGGACGACGCAGCGGCCGAATTCGAACAGCCTTTCACGCGGGTCGCGGTCCCGTTTGTATTGCTCGACCGCGTCAGCGACCGTCTGTTTCGTGAGGCGGTTCTTCAGCTCGAAGGTGGCGATCGGCAGTCCGTTGATGAACAGGCCCAGGTCGAGTGCGCGGCGGGTTTCGTCGGTGCTGTAGGCGAGCTGACGCGTGACCGAGAAGCGGTTTTCGGCGTGCAGCGCCTTCGCCTTGGCGTTTCCCGGTGACGGCGTGCCGAAAAAGAGCGTGAAGTGAAGCGGCCCGTGCGACACCCCGCCGCGCAGCACATCGATCACGCCCCGCTTGCCGGTTTCGCTTGACAGTCGGCTGAGGAATTTCAGTCGGTTGATGTCCGTCGGATTCTCCGCATCCATCATCGCCAACTTGGCGAACGCATCGGGCTGGGTAATCTGCAGGAACGCGAAGAGCTGGGCCACGTCGATCGCGTGGGCGCGATCGAAGTCCTGGGGGCTGCCGGCGGTGTAGCCGCCGTAGAGCAGCGGGCGTTCGGAGACGCGGTTGGGCAGCACCCCGAGCCCATCCGCCCCGGTCATGTGCCGCATGATCAGCGACTCAAGTCCCTTTTCGCTCGTATCGGTCGTCACAAGACCGCCTCCTCATCAACGGTTTCGGCCTCATCATCCAGCTCGATATCGTCGTCGGACAATTCGAGCCCTTCCTCATCGGGCAACCGTCCAGCAGCCTCCCGCACATCCAGTTTGCCCGTCACCACATCCGCCACCAGCCGAGTACGGTACTCCCGAAGGAGTTCGATTTCACGCTCGAGGCGTCCGGTAACAACAATCACCGGGTGCAACTCTTCTTCGAGGGATTTGAGAATAAGCCGTTGTTCAAGTACATGCGGGAGAAGCACGCGGAACATGCCGAGCTTCGTCTTGTTTGTCGCAGCAAGGTTCGTGGTTTGTTTCGCAGTCGATTGAAAATAGGCACGTGCATAGCTGGTTGTCAGGATCGCGGAAAGAAAACGCGGTTCAAGACGGGTACGATTGGGACGCACAGCGAAAACATGGTTCTGATGCAGGCACGGTGAAACCTGCGCGTCCCACACGCAGCCCCGACCTAACTTGTCGAGGTCGCCGCCTTCGGTCATGAGGACGTCGCCGTTTTGGAGCAAACAACGATCCGCTTCAGGTTTCGTGACGCGAATCGTTTTCACGACGGACAGATTTACGTGGCCGGCTTGTACGTTAGCAACTCGAAGGTATGGATACGCGGTGACTGCATGCCCACTATAATCCTTGCCAAGCGTAATGCCGGACTGGATCTTACAGACGCCCTTCAGTGGCATTGCCGCCCAGTGTTCCGGTATTTCGCCGAGCCAGGGGATTCCGGAGGGTTTGAGTGGGACGTTGGGGTCGAGGCCGCGGGTGACGGCTTGGTGGATGATGGCCTGTTTCTGTTCGTTCAGCAGCGCGATCACCTTTCGCTTCGCCCGGATCGCCCGCTCCAGTCGCCCGTTCGCCCAATCCAAAAACCGAACAATCGCCGCCTGCTCCTCTGGCGGAGGAAGCGGAAAAAGCTCGGCCTTTAATTTTTCCATCGGGATGCGCATTCGGTGCGCCAGGATACCGTTGCCAATCCGCACCAGGCTGAGTTGAAACTGTTTATGCTGAAAAACCAACTCCAGATAACGGGGTGAGTTTCCTAACTGGCGTCTCTTTAGAACGTAGTAGACGGGACTGAGGCAGCCCGTATAACGAGAACGGCCTACCGAGCCGATGATCACGTTCATGCAGTTGACTACAATATCATCAGGACGCACGATTTTATAGCGACCTATATCGTCCGATTTCTTGTTTCCGATTCGCCCTTTCTCCGAATACGGAATAACGCCGATATTTTTTAGTACTGACAGCACCTCCTCTACTTCATACTTTTCGTTGGTTTCACTGCGTTCCGCAAACACCGAACCCAATCTTTTTACCTCCCAGTGACTCGGGACTACACCAAACCAGGGAGCGGCAGATTCTTTGTATTCGTTGTACGGGTTCAAATCAGCGATCATGCCTGGCTTCCTTCTTCGCGATCTTCGCGGCTTCGCGCGCCACCTGTCTTCTCCCTCGCGCGAAGGCGCGAATACAGCTTGCCGCGCTTGATCACCCAGTGCTCCGGCACCAACGCCAGCCAAGGCAATTCCGATTCTTTGTATTCCTTGTACAACTTCAAATCGGCGATCATGACAGTCCTCCTGCTTCGCGATCTTCGCGGCTTCGCGCGCCACCCGTCTTCTCCCTCGCGCGAAGGCGCGAATACAACTTGCCGCGTTTTATCACCCATCGCTCCGTCACCAACCCCAGCCGCGGCAATCCCGATTCTTTGCATTCCTTGTACAACTTCAGGTCGGCGATCATGACTGGCCTCCTCCTTCGCGATCTTCGCGGCTTCGCGCGCCACCCGTCTTCTCCCTCGCGCGAAGGCGCGAACACAACTTACCGCGATTTATCACCCGGTGCTCCGGCACCAACCCCAGCCACGGCAACCCCGAATCTTTGTATTCCTTGTACGGCTTCAGGTCGGCGATCATGACAGTCCTCCTGCTTCGCGGTCTTCGCGGCTTCGCGCGCCACC
>RECD01000155.1 GCA_007694185.1 Planctomycetaceae bacterium | reverse complement strand
GCCCGATTGTGCAAAATCCTTGTCTTTTCTGTTGAAGCCTCAGGTCTGGGTCGGGCAACGGCCTCTGAAACGCGACGCCTGGCGACCGGATCAAAGCGGCTGGAACTCGCCAGTTCGGAAGATCCGGGTTGCCCGCATTTCGTCAAACTCTTAGCCAGTCAGACCGAGCAGTTCAAGCGTTCGAGCGTTCGAGCGTGATTACCTTGATCAGATCTTGCGGTCCGGATTGCCTAGACGCGTTCCGCTGAGCCATCGAGCGGTGCCGAAGCTGCTCCGGCATGCCAAGCCACTGGGGGCCCGGGCCAGAATCGGGACCTGCTACAATTGGGTTGTGGCAACCACGTCAGCAGGCGCGTCCGCAGGTCGGACCGGACGCGGGGAGGAAAGCCGCTTTGTGAATTTACAGGAACATCGATTCCTGACCGTCGAAAACGTTCATTCGAATCTTCTTACCCCGCTCGCAGGGGAATCGACGATGCATGATGAAGCGTCCCAAACTGGAGGTTTTCTCGATTCGCTCGTTGCCGGCATTGGCGGGCCCGACGGTGGCTGGAACGGGTGCAAGGAAAGGGAAAGGCCGAGGCGACGAATTCTCGGGCGGACCTGCGCGGCCTCAGTGGCCCTCGCCATCTCGCTCCTGTTGCCTGCCGCGTGGGGCGAAGAGTCGAGTGAACCGCTGCCAACCACTTCCGAAACGTCGTTTTTCGAAACCAAAGTACGGCCGATCTTGGTCGAACATTGCTACGAATGCCATTCCGTCAAGGCGGGTGCGGCCGAAGGGGGATTGCTCGTCGATTCGCGGGTCGCCATTCGCCAGGGCGGCGACTCAGGACCGGGCGTGGTACCGGGTGATCCTGAGGCGAGCCTCGTTTTGACGGCGATCTCCCACAGCGATCCTGACTTGAAGATGCCGCCCAAGCGGTCTCGGTTGCCGGGAAGCGTGATCGCCGATCTGACGAAATGGATCGAAGGGGGAGCTGTCGATCCCCGTGAAGACGACGCGGCGAAACCGTCGGCTGAGTGGGACTTGGCGAAGGCTCGCGACCACTGGGCGTATCAACCGCTGATTCGTGGAGACGACGTTGCCTCGGAGCCGGCCGCCCCTGAGACCGACTCACATCAAGGCTGGCCACGCAGCTTCATCGACATGCATGTACTCGAAAAGCTCACCGGACAGGGCTTGCGACCATCCCCTGACGCCGCGCCGCAGACGCTGCTGCGGCGACTGCACTTTGACCTGACCGGCTTGCCCCCGACACCCGAAGACCAGTCGCGGTTTGCGAGCCAGGTCGCTGCCGCCGGAATGCCCGCGGCGATGCGAAGCGAAGCCGATCGACTGCTCGAACTGCCTCAGTTCGGCGAGCGCTGGGGACGTCACTGGCTCGACGTCGCCAGGTTCGGCGAATCGAGCGGCAAGGAGGCGAACATTTCCTTCCCCTACGCATGGCGCTTCCGCGATTACGTGATCGACGCGTTCAACGACGATGTCCCGTTCGATCGATTCTTGACCGAACAGATCGCGGGCGATCAGCTCGACGCCCAAGACGATGCGGAACGGGCGCGACTGCTGATCGCGACCGGTTTCCTGGCGATCGGCACCAAGAACCTGGATGAAGCGAACGTCCTTCAATTTCACGCCGACCTGATCGACGAGCAGATCGACACCGTCACGCGGGCGGTGATGGCGAGTTCGGTCGCTTGCGCCCGCTGCCATGACCACAAGTTCGATCCCTTTTCCATGGTCGACTACTACGGCTTGGCGGGTGTTTTCGCGAGCACCGAGACGTTCTTTGGCACCTCGGTCTCGCCGGCCAACCGGATTGGCGGCACACCACTAGCGTTACCCGTTCGGGCAGAACAGCCGATTTTCCACGCCTCGATCTCGGCGGAACGGGTCACGAAATTGAAAGCCGAACTGGCCGATTTGCAGCGGCAAGAAAAGGAGGGTCGGGAAGCGGTTCGCAAGGCGATCGCGGCGGGCGAAGACCCCAGCGGGTTGTTCACGCTGACCGACGCGTTGAAAATCTTTTGGCGAACCGGAGCGATCCGAGGCGAATTGAATCGGGTATCCGAGACGGGCGAGGCGCTGCCGTTGGCGATGGCGGTTCAGGAGCGACCGACGCCGATCGACGTCCCGCTGTTGCAACGTGGTGACATCTCCAAACCGGGCGACACGGTCCCGCGTGGCTTTCCCAGCCTGATCGAAATCGATCCCCCCGTCGCGATCCCGAAGCATCAGAGCGGGCGGCTCGAATTGGCCCATTGGCTGACGCACCCACAGCACCCGTTGACGAGCCGTGTGATCGTCAATCGTGTCTGGAAGCATCTGTTTGGGGCAGGGATCGTCAAAACCGTCGATGACTTTGGCACCACCGGGGCACTCCCGAGCCACCCGGAATTGTTAGATGAGTTGGCGAGTCGGTTCATGCGAGACGGCTGGTCGGTGAAACGATTGGTCCGCGAAATCGTGCTGTCGCGAAGCTATCAGCAGGCATCCGATTTCGATGCGGCGGCGTTTCAGATCGACCCCGATAACCGTTGGCTGTGGCGGCAAGCGAAGCGGCGTTTAGAAGCCGAAGCGATCCGCGACGCGATGCTCGCGGTCTCCGGCGAACTCGATCCGAATCGTCCCGATGCGTCACTGGTCGGTCGCGTCATCGGTGACCGGCCGATGTCGCTGATCGGACTCGACAAACGATTGCCATCCGACTTGGACGGGTCGGTTCACCGCAGCGTTTACCTGCCGGTGGTTCGCGACCGGCTGCCCGACGTGCTGGACCTGTTCGATTTCGCCGAAGCGAGTTCGGTAACCGGGCAACGGGAAACGACCAACGTGCCGATTCAGGCGTTGTACTGGATGAACAGCCCGTTCGTTCAGGACCGCGCGGAGGCGTTCGCGAGCCGATTGCTGGGTGAAACGTCGTCGGATTCGGAGCGGATCGACCGAGCCTTTCGGCTCTGTTTCAACCGGCCGCCGGAGGAGTCCGAAGCCGCGAGGTCGCTCGAGTTCCTCGAGACGTTCGCTGCCATGCCCGATCGCGAGCCGGGGCCGAACCAGGAGTCCGACGCGAAGGTTTCTGGGGAACCATCGGTCAAGCCGTGGGTCGCCTTTTGCCAGGCGATGCTCGCGGCCGCCGAATTTCGAAACCTCGATTGAGCGATCCGGGACGAAGTGGCTACCGAATCAACGGAACGCAAACAGGAGCAACGATGATCAGCTCACCGAATCGACAGATAACCCCCACTCCCGCCGCCTATTCCCGGCGGGCGCTGCTGCGTTCGCTCGGTTCGGGATTCGGTTACCTGGCGTTCGCCGCCCTGGCTCAGGAGGCGGCCGCGCGCGACGAACGCGGGTCGGGCGAGTCGGCGTTGGCGAGTCGGCCAACCCATTTTCCTGCGAAGGCGAAACGGGTCATCTTCCTATGCATGAACGGCGGCCCTTCGCACGTCGACCTGTTCGATCACAAGCCGGCGCTCGATCGGCATGCCGATGCGGCGATCGGTGAGGGCGGCCGAGCCAGACTGCTGCCGTCTCCGTTTCGGTTTTCGCGACATGGCGAATCGGGCCAGTGGGTCTCGGAGCTGTTCCCGGAATTGGCGAAACAGGCAGACGACCTGTGCGTGATCCGCAGCATGCAGACCGACCTGCCGAATCATTCGCAGGCCTTCCTGCAGATGCATACCGGAAGTTTCCAGTTCGTCAGGCCGTCGATGGGGGCTTGGAGCTTGTACGGGCTCGGTACGGAAAATACGAACCTACCCGGTTTCATCACGCTCAACCCGCCGGCGGACAACGGCGGGGCCCAAAACTATGGCAGCGGCTTTTTGCCTGCGATTTATCAGGGGACGAAAATCGGGGCGAACCAAATCCCCGGGTTTTATGCGGCCCTGTTGGGGATCGATTCGGAACCGGGCCCGCCGCTCAAGAACGTCGAGTCGCGTCGCCTGTCACTCGCCCAACAACGGGCGCAGCTCGATTTCGTCCGCGACCTCAATACGGCCAAGTTGTCACAGGACGGATACCACCCAGAGATCGAAGGGGCGATCGAGTCGTTCGAATTGGCGTTTCGAATGCAAGGAGAAATCCCGCAACTGATGGACCTGAGCGAGGAACCCGCGTCGATGCTGGCCCATTACGGCATCGGACCGGGGTTGGCGAGCGACCGCTTTGGCAGACAATGCCTGCTCGCCCGGCGATTGGCCGAGGCGGGCGTGCGTTTCATCGAGATCACCGCCCCGGTCGGCTGGGATCATCATTTCAACCTGAAAGACGAATTGCCCAAAGCCTGCGCGGCGACGGACCGGCCGATGGCGGCCTTACTGAGCGACCTGCGGCAACGCGGGATGCTGGAGGACACCCTGGTGATCTGGGCTGGCGAGTTCGGCCGCACGCCCTATGTCCAGAGCGGCACCGGTCGCGACCACAACCATCAGGGCTACACGACCTGGATGGCGGGTGGCGGCGTCCGCGCGGGCCGCAGCCACGGGGCGACGGATGAAGTCGGTGCGAAGGCCGTCGAATCCCCGGTCCACATCCACGACTGGCACGCCACCATCCTGCACCTGCTGGGGCTGGACCACAAACGGCTGACTTTCCAGCACGCCGGCCGAGATTATCGGCTGACCGATGTCTACGGCAACGTGGTTCCCGACGTCGTCAGTTGACCGGCGTTTTCTCGAGGGAGTGATCAGAACTGCAACTGATTCTGCAAGTAGCAGCAGTGGGCGTATCCAATCGAGGGAGCGCCATACGCACCGGCCACCCCGCCGCTGGTTTGCCGGTAGTAATCGCCGACTGCGAAGCAAGAGTAGCCGACTTGTAGGTTGCTGATCAAATCCAATGGTCCGAGGCGATGGGGTCATTGCGTAGTGACTAGCGAACGGTGGGCTGGCGTCTTGCTGCCGCTTCGCCGAACGACTTTTGCCGACCTGGGGAGTGCATTTGCGGGCACTTTAGGCCGATTTCCAGAAAAGGGAAAAAAGTTCGTTATAGAGACAGGAAAAGCGCTATGAGACGGTAGGCCAATGCGTCATTCGCGATCGAGGCCGCGCCTTCCTCATTTTCCAAAGCCGCTCGATGTCCGATCCGTCCTGGTTTCGTCAGCTTGTCTCCCGCGAGTCTCCCGCTAAGCGAACGCGACGCAAAGAAGCTCAGCGGCGGCGAAAGACCCGCAGGCCCCAGCTAGGGGTGCAGAGTCTCGAGGCGCGCCACCTGTTGGCGGCGCTCATCAGCCCCGGCGGCGAGGATCAGGTCGGCAATTGGACCGAACCGCTCGCCATGACGGCGGGGGATAAGCTGTTGATCGAACTGGCTGGTGCCGACACAGGCCAGTTCGACCGAGTCGTGATCGACAGCGAAGCAAAGCTCGGCGGTACCCTGGAGGTGCGGCTGCTCGACGACTTCGCTCCCGCCGTCGGCACCACCTTCCATGTGATCTCGTCGGTTGGATCGAGCGGTGCATTCGCGGATTTGACGCTGCCGACCTTCGCTGACGGCCGGCGACTGGTGCCGGTCATGTCGCCAGTCGGAATGACACTGGTTGTGGCTGACCCGGACCGCCCCTCGGGCAACTCGCAGTTGCGGCTGCCGGATAACGCGGTGACGACCCAGCTCACTTCGTTCCTGGCGGGCGTGGGCACCACCCTGTCGCTGCCGGATGTCAGCCTGACCGTCTTGGGACAACAGGTGCAAGGGAGTTTTACCTTCGGGATCGGGTTGCTGGACCTCGCCCCAGTGGTAACCGCTTCCGCCAGCAACGTTTCCGTTTCCTTAGGTGATGGGTTGGTCAATTTGACCGACGGCTCAGGCTCATTCTGGCTGATGCAGAATGGGGTGGCCGGTTCGGCGTCGGTCACGATCGGCGTCAACGACGGGTTGCCGATCAGCTTTAGCGGTGACTTTGGCCTGGCCATCAACACGACCAATGGCGCAGTCAACGGATCAGTCAATTCCGTGGCCGTTGACGTTCCAGCCGGCCCCTATTTTCGTGTGGCAGCCACGGACGCTCGTTTCACTGCCAACGGGCAGGAAATATCCGGCAGTTTCGTCCTGGAGTCCTACACGATCACCGAAAACACCCTGCCCGTGCCCATTGTCCGTGGCGGCGCGACGGGCGTCGCGGCCCTGTTGGGAAGTGACGAGGGTGGCGTGCGGATTTCCGATGGACAAGGCGGCTTCGTGATCCGTCCGACCGGTGTGGCGGCACAGTTCTCGGGCAATGTCGCCATGGTCGGCGTCACCGACGAATTGAGCCTCAGTGGCAAGGTGGCGGCTCGGATCAACAACACCGGCATTGCGGTCAAGGACACGTTCACCACCAGCGCCGGCCTGGAAGTGACCGTCGACTTCAGCGATACGGGAACCGACACAGTTGTTGAGTTTGGTGGGGCACTCAACCTGTCGGTGGCAAACTTCCTGAACGTTGCGGGCGAGTTCACCATTCGCAGTCAAAGCGTGGTGTCGGGCTCGCCCGAGACGCTGTACATCGGTGCCACCGGAGTCAACTCCTTCTTCGGGGATGGCGGGCCGACCGATAACGAAAGCGACGATTTGGGGCTGCGTATCACGGGAGGAACCTTGGGGCTGGTTGTCGAGCCGAAAACGGAAGGCCAACCAGCCCCTTATGCTCTGGTCGCCTCGGGTAGCGCGGCGTTGGTCGGATTGGAGGACTCGGGCCTGACGCTATCGGTCACGGATGTCAAAATCAAAAAGAACACCACCGGTGCCCCGTTCGACGCCGTCGATGTTGCCACTGCTACCGGTTCCGTGACCGTGGAGTTCGGTGAAGACGAGGCACCCGAACAGATTCGAGGCGCGCTCGATTTGGTCGCCGCCGGGTTTGTCACCGCCAGTGGAAAGTTTGGGATGGAACGCGAGACACGTACAAAAATCGATCCCAGCACCGGGGTAGCTACCACGACCTCTCTGCTAAAGGTCGGGGTGACGGAGGTGAACGCATTCTTTGGCTACCCTGGGGAATCCGATCAGTCCGAGGATGACATCGGCTTACGCATCACCGACGGACAATTGGGATTTGTGGCGTTCAAGCCGTCGATGGGTGGCTTTGCCCTCAGTACCAGCTATGCATTTCGCATCGGAGGAACCGCGGAGTTGGTCGGTCTGCAGAATTCCGGGCTAACGCTTTCGGCCACGGACGTCGAAATCAAAAAGAATACCACGGGAGGCAAAATCGACGCGATCGAAATCAAAACGGCCGGCGATACGATCACGCTCGAGTTTGCCGAGGATGAGGCGCCCCAGCAAGTGCGAGGTTCGCTGAGTTTGGATGTTTCTGGATTTGTTTCCGCCAGCGGCAGTTTCGGCTTGGAACGCTTGGACCCGGTGATGGAAGGCACCACCACGACCCGCACGCTCAAGCTTGGCCTATCCGATGCCGAGGTCTTCTTGGGCGACCCTGGCTCGACAATCAGCGAAGACGACGATATGGGATTGCGAATCAGCGGCGGTGAGCTGGGCTTGGTGTTCCAATCGAGCAGCGTAGCAGGTGTCGCTCAGCCTTCCACGTACGCCCTCTTTGGCGGCGGAACGGCGACGCTGGTCGGCATCGAGGGGCTGGACCTGTCGGCCCAGGTAACGGTCCGTAAGAACACGACGGGCAAGGTGGTGACCGAGTCGGTGAAAACGTCCGCCGGGTCGGTGCCGGTGGTTTTTGAAGAGGGGGAGGAAAACCTGCAATCGTTCGCGGGCTATCTGAACTTAAATGCGGGCGGATTCATCGATTTACAAGGCGGATTCAGGGTCTCCAAAACCGTTGAGACTTCTGGTGACGAAACCACTACCAAATTGGTCCTGGGCGCCGGCGTCAGCGGATTCTTCGGTGAGAATCAAGGATCCAATGACGCGTTGGGTGTTGAGATCAACGACGCCTCACTCGGCCTGGTGATGGTTCGCGTGAGCGGCGCGACCGATCCGGCGAAGAACGGCTCGTCCTATGCGATGACTGCCTCCGGTGGCAGCGTTTCGCTGGTCGGCGTGAGTGGTCTAGTGCTCAGCGGATCGTTGCAGGCCAGGGTCAACAAGACGGGCAAGACGGTGGACGAGTCGATCGCCATTCCGGGTTCCGATAGTCCGGTCGTGGTGAAGTTCACTTCCGATGCGAACGTGCAGTCGTTCGGCGGTACTCTCGACCTAGCCGTTGGCGATTTCGTGACCCTTAGCGGCGGCTTCAGCTTCGAAAAACAAGTGGAACCAATCTCCGAGACAAAAAAGCAAACCAAGCTTTTAGTCGGTGCCGCGAATGTCAGCGCTTTTATCGGTGTGAATGATGGAGGCAGCCCGCTGGGTTTTGAGCTGTCCGGCGGCAGATTGGGTTTGGATATCGTCAAGCTCACCGACACCGCTCCAGGGGCGGAAAGTCAGGTCGCGAAATACGCGCTCGACGCCGGCGGGAACGTCGCTTTGGTCGGGCTACCGCTGGAGTTTAGCGGCACCTTGAGCGTGCGCTTCAACAACACCGGCGTGGCGATCGACAAGCAGATTTCGGTCCCCAATCCGGCAGGAGGCGAGAATATTACAGCGCCGATCAAGGTGGCGGCGGACCAGGAGCTGGAGTTCTCCGGCACGGACATGACCTTGGGTGTGGCCGACGTGTTCTCTCTCGGCGGTAGCTTTGTCATCAGTCGTGAGAGCGACGGCAAGCTGCTGGTGGACGTCCAGGAAGCTTCGCTGGCGTTGCTGGTCGACCAGCAGGAAGTCGTCAGCGTCTCCGGCGGTGCCAAGTTCACCTTTGGCGGCAGCGAAGGATTCAAGCTGCAGCAGTTCAACGTCGGTGGGTTCAACTTTGCCGACAACACCAGCGGAAGCACCTCGCAAGGCAGCAACGATGGTTCGCAAGGCAACGGTTCTCAAGGCTCAAGCAATCCGCCCAGCGGCTCCAACTCGTCCGAAGAAAAGAAGCTGGGGGCGTTCTCGATCAACGACGCGTCGGTGTCGGTCGAAGGTTTCGATTTGGGGCGGCTGGATGTCTCCAGCGGCACGTTCGCGCTGTCGATCACCGTCGGCGTCAACATCGGTTCGGCTTCAGCCAACTTGGGCAGTGCCATCTCAGCAAGTGCAACGAACATCGGCGGCAGCTTTGGGATTGGGCTGCAGTTGGCCAAGCAGGCGCCGTTCGTCTCCAACGTGGCGCTGACTGGGCAGTGGGCGCTGCGCGCCGAATCAATCTCCTTGGGACTGGGTCAGTTTCTCACGCTCTCGGCGACAGACCTCGAAATCAACCCGCTGGCAACCGGCGACGAATTGCTCGTTTCGTTCGGCTCTGCCAGTGCGGCGTTGACCGCAGGTCCGGTCAACATCACCGGAACAGCGACCAGCTTTGGTGTGACGGGCGATCGCCAGTTCCAGGCGGGTGACAATTTCTCGATCTCGCTGGCAATGACCGATGCCGATCCGCTGAAGTTGCCTCTGCCGGTGAATATCAGCGAAGCCAAGGTCACTTGGCTAGGAGACAATTTCAACAGCGCCCCGGCTAACTTTCAGCTCACTCTTTCAGCCTCGATCCAGGGCAATTTTGGTCCCGTCACGGTCGGCGGGTCGATCGACAGTATGGTCATCGACGTCAGCAAATTGCGCGACGGCCAATTCCCGATCATCGATATGGCCGGCTTTTCCGCCGAGGCCAGTGGCAATCTGTTCGGGGGCAAGATCAGCGGCGGCGTGATTGGCGGCGTGGTCAAGTTCGATACCGACGGCAATGTCCTACCGTCCTCGGCCACGAGCTTTGCCGACACCGTCTTTTACGGCGGGATTATCGCGGGATTCGAGTTTGCCGGGGCGGCGGGAGCCGAGATCCGCGTGGGCTTCAGCGAACTGGGATTCCTCTCCGCTTACCTGACCAGCAGCACTCCGGCGGGTATTTTGCTCGATCCGGTCAGCGGCCTAGCGATCAAGGACTTCCGTGGCGGCATCGCATTCAATGCCTCTCCGATTCCAAAGCCCGCCAACCCCAGAGCCTTGGCAGTCAATCCAGGGCTAAAACCAACCACCAGCCTCACGGCCGAGCAGTGGCAAAACGAACTGATTCAGCAAGTCGTTCGGCAAAAGACGAACCAAGAGGGGAATGTCTATGATATCGATGCGGCGTCGAACAACATCATCCGCATCGAAGCCGGTGGGACGCTTTATAGCCAGCATGTCAGCGATAGCGTCTTCAAGGTCGACGTCGATGTCATCATCTTGACCAATGGCCAGTTCGCCGTTGTTGGTAAGGGGGTTGTCGGTAGCGGCGCTATTGAAGCCGACGTGAAGCTCTACGGCGACCTGCGGAGTCTCAAACAAGAGAATCCAGAGAGTCCGCTGGAGCTGATGTTCCTGGGGGACCTGAATACGGCTGTCCATGCGGCGACCCAATCCGATCCTCTGTTACGAATCGAAGGTCAGCTAACCCTGGCGTTCCTTGATCCCGCGGGCAACCTGGTCAATCCCGCCGTCACCAAGCCCGACTCGTTCGAGCTGCGAGTGCTAGGAAGGGGCACCCTCGCGCCAATTGGCTTTGCCAAAGTGATCATCGGTGGGGCTGCGACTATCGCCGGTGGTGATGAGCTCGATCCCGATTCGACCGGCTTTGCCGAGCTCAAGCTGACGGTGGTCGACAATCCGCAAGTCAAGCGTGTGGCGCTGGACTTTTCCGGCAGCATCTCGATCGACGGGTTGATCAAAGCCGACGACCTGATCTCTGCCGCTGGACAGCTCACGATCGAAAAACGTGCCGAAGCGTCCTTGGAAATTTGGGGAGCGGCGAAACTCGATTTCAATACGGATTCGCCCGGATTGTCCTTCCTGAAGGATGCTGGATTGGTAGCGGATGCCAGCTTCCTGGTCGGTCTGAATTTCAGCAGTGAAGATAAAGAGGTTGCCCTGGCCTTGCCCGGCCGACCGATAGAGGTGATTGCGATCCCCGAAGACACGGTGCTGTTTGAGGCTCAGGGGACGCTGACCTTCAACAAGAACACGGCGGACATCCTCGGGGAGAACGACAAGTTCAACGTCGGCGCGTATCTGGAATTCGATGGCGCGTTCTCGTTGATGGTGCGGATGAACGATAACGATCCCAGCACACCGCTGGACAACAGCTTTGACATCGAGCTGTTCGTGGCCGCTCGACTTTCGACCGGCCTGACGGTAGGCAGCAAAGACATCAAGATTCTGGAGGTCGACGCGCTGGGATTGGTGGTGGTGACCAATCTGGGCTTCGAGCAATCGGGCGTTCCTCGGCTGCCTACGATCGCGGCGCGATTGGACCTGTCGATCACCTATGTCGGCCAGTTCATGGAGTTTTATCTCGACAAAGCCCAATTGCTGCTCAATACGACGGGCCAGGACGTGATCTATGTCGTACCCGAACGTCTGCAGGAGCGCATTGCGAACATGCAGGAGCGGCGCGGACGAACGCGTGAGTACGACGCCAACTTCCTCAGCCCCGCGCCGGGGCCGGACGGCAGACTGCAGTTCACGATCGGCGGCGCGCCGACCATGTCCAACGGCGACGTCATGACCGCCGGGCCCTACGTCCAATTGGTGCTGACGGGCCGCCTGATCTATGCCAAGGCTCTCGAACTGGAGGGCTCGTTCCGGATCACGGTCGGAGCCGGGGGCTTTGAGTTGGGGATTGCAGCCAACGCCAGTTTGGTCCTGCCGGGAGCAGGCAGCTTCTTGAGCGCTCAAGCAACCGGCGTGATCAATGTTACCGAGGCAGGCTTGTACGGCGGCGTGGTGCTGGCCGCCAACTTCAATATCCCGGGGATTACGCTCACTGCCGGGGTGAGCAGTTATTTTGGAATCAATACCACATCGACCACCCGAACGTTGACGGCCGACATTCCGCAAGCCTTCAATCCGGTTCTGCAACCGCGTTCGGCGATCATCTTTGTCGAAGGGACTCTTTCGGCCGGTGGACTGGAAATCAATGGGATGTTCTCGCTGGAGATATCTTCTGAATCGATCCAGATGATGGTCAATGCGGGAATCGATTTCTTCAACCTGGGCAAAGTCTCCGTTTCTGGCAGGGCTGGTATTTTCTACGGCGATCGACCCGGTATTGAGTTCGACACTAAGCTATCCGTCAATGCGGACTTTGGCTTCGATGGGATCTTCGATATCGGCGGCGACTTGCGACTGCAGATCAACTCCCGCGCGGGGACTCAGAAGTTCGAAATTGCACTGGAGAATGCCCGAGTCAAATTGCTGCACGTCGTAGAAGCAACCGGATCGGGACGGATTGTTGTTCAAGATGACTATTTCCGAATCGAAGGCAACTTCCGCGGCAGTTTGTTGTCAGTCATCACCGCTGAATTCCGAGGCTTCTTCGACAGTCGTGGTAACTTCGAATTGTTCATCGGAGCAGCTCTCAAGCTCGGGACGGACTCATGGGGCATCCAAGCGGGTGGCGAATTCCATATTCTGCGCAATCTCGATGTCGATCCGGTTATCCCCCTGGACTTGCGTGCCAGCCTGTATGGGCGCGTCAACGCATTCGGCACAACACTCGTGGGAGCCAACATTGCGGTGGATTATTCCTCGCCTCCTGCCGGGGACGGAAGGATTCGGGTCGAAGCGGGAATCAGGCTCGGACTGATTACGATCCCCATTCGATTCACACTCGGTTATTTGCGACTGGACGCACCTCCAATGCCGCAACTGGGCAGCACCATCGACAATGGAGCGGGGCGAACGCTGGTGCTGAATGTCGGTTCACGATCCCACCTGCGAAACGTGGATGCATCTCCCGATGAAGAGGACGAAACCTACATCATCGATTCCCTGGGACCGGGCAGCCAGTTTGGTGAACGAGTTCGCGTGCGAGCGTTCGGCGCCGTGCAAGTCTTTGACAACGTCACACGCATCGAGGCGATCGAGGGAGGCGGATTCGGTTCGGGCAATGATCAGCTGATCCTGGCCGAGAAACTGGGAACGTTCCGAACGATCACGGTGGATGTCGACGGGGGCGACGGTGACGACCTGTTGATCAATCAATCCAGCGCACACACCAGATTCCGCGGTGGAAATGGGAACGACACGTTGTTGTCGAATCGCTCAGGGGACATCCTGGATGGAGGAAGTGGCGACAACGAATTGTCGGGGGTTTCTGGCACCGTCATCTCAGCTGGCAATGGTAATAACTTCGTCACCTGGCAATCGGAATTCGGCGCGCCACAGTCCGTCACGTTGGGATCAGGCGACAACCGGTTGCGCGTGGTCGGCAGAAATGTTGCCGAGAACTATGTGCTGGGCGGCTCCGCTGGCGGGCTAAGCATTTCGGTGACACCGCAGGGACAGAGCGCGATGAACCTCACGGCCACGGGGGTCAAGACCGTGGAGCTGTTCGGAGCCGGTCAGGCCGACACGCTGACGGTGAATGCCGCAGGTGTCGCCGCCGCAGGAGTCTCCAGCATCGTGGCCGACCTCAGTCGCATCCAAGAAAGCGTCGAGGGAAGCACCGAGATCGTGCTGCGCCCCGACGGCGCGAGCAACGTGATCCATCTCAGCGGGACTCAAGGGAACGATACATTCGAGCTGACAACCGGCGAGGGTTCGGACATCACGGTGAACGTCAATGGGGAACAATTGGCGCTACATGTCGTCGCTCCCAATGCCACACGTGATTTGCTGAACATCTACGGCGGCGATGGCCATGACGTGTTCACCATCGCTCCGGCCCATGTCGGCGTCACCAGTCGAACGCAAGTCCGTTTGTACGGTGACGCGGGCAACGACCGCGCGGATCTACCGCTGGCAAACGTGCTGTTCGACGGCGGGGTCGGATCGAATGAATTGAGCTTCCTGGTAGCTGCTAACGCGGGCAATCCCTTGACGCTGACCAATGACCGTCTGTCGGCGGGAGCCCTCTCGGGGCGGTACAGCAACGTCGCGGCGCTGACAGTCGATGGAATCGCTGCCGGCAACGCGTTCACAGTGCAATCAACGCATACGGGAACAACCAAGCTGACGAGCGGCGTCAATCCGGTGACTGTCGCAGGCACGAGCGGTCGGCTGGAAGTCGAGACCACCAGCGGTGCCGTCACTATAAATAGCTCTGGCGCTTCGATCTTTATCGACACCACCAGCGGCCCCGTTACGATCCATGGCACTGGAGGTGACGTCGACGTTAAGAACCAAAGCTCGGAGGTAATGCTGACAGCAACCAGCCATTCCATTACCGTCACCGGAACCGATCACGGTGACAGCCGGGTAACCATCGGCGCCGGGTTGCTTTCGAAGATCGAAGCAGCCGTGGCAGTCAACAAGATGCGACGCGTGGTCTACGACAACAGCCTGGACGGCACAGGCCGCGCTTACACCATCTCCGACAGCGGCGCAGCCGCCACGAATCATTGGAATAGGGCCACACTGTCGGACGTGAAGATCGTCGAGCTGCGAACGGGTTTGGGAGACGATGCCGTCGCATCCACCATCGGCCACGTGATTCAGATTATCGATGCTGGGTCGGGCAGAGATCAACTGGATGTGACGCTGCACGGCGCCCCCAGCTCCGTCAGCCCATATCTGGCACAACGGATTGTCCAGTCGTCGAATTTTGAAACGGTCACGTTCACCAACACTGACCACACCACGGCCAGCCAGTGGTGGCTGGGCGGCGGCCATCTCGACGGCGGATTCGGCACGACACGGCACCCTTTGCTGGGCGCCGGTACCGCCTCGCTGCTGATTACCTTGGGCGGCGCTAACGACATCATGGACATCGCGGGGCTCGACGCGCCGACAAGCGTCAAGCTGGGCGGCGGCATCAACGAAGTGACCGTGGGCGGCGGAAACCTGTCTGGTTTAAAAGCACCTCTCACCTTGGACGCGGGGGGCTCCAGCAATGTGCTGAAACTCAACGACATGAATTCACCGGAGAATGCCGCCGTCATTCGCAATCTGACCCTCAGCTATGGGAACATCGCTTCAGTAGGCAGCACCATTACTTACAACCCGACCCAGTTTGCCTCGTTCACGGCCGATCTCGGCGCGGCCAATGACAAGGTCCGCGTAAACAACCTGTCGATCCCAACCGCGACGATCAATACTCGCGGCGGCAATGACGAGGTGATCGCGGGCGGCACGTTGAATTCGTTGACGGTCAACACCGGCGACGGAGACGACTCGCTCATCCTGACCGCGGGAACAGGAATTGTCACGTTCGACGGCGGCGCGGGAGACGATACCTACACGGCCGACCGCTCCGATGCAACGGCCCCCTTGAATGGCTCGCTCAAGGTGGTTGGCGGCGAGCCCGTGCTCACGCTTAGCGGCCTGCCGACGGTGACGCAGACGTCGGTGGAATACCTGGGTATCGTGCTCGGAAAAGGAAACGACACTTTCGTGGTCGACTCCGCCGGATTCGAGCCCAAAGGAGTATCACTGGTCGGCGGACCTGGCGACGATCTGATCGAGGTCCGCTCGGTCGGCGGTGCTGCTGATTCCTTTACCGTCTACGGCGACAGCTTGCTTAGCCCCGTCGGCGACACGGGCAGAAACACCTTGTATCTGATCGCTCCGAATCCGACTGCGAACCAATTCACGCCGATCGTGCCCAAGGTGCAGCGGCTGGTGATCGACCATACCCAGGGTGCCTCCGCAGTCGCCTGGACGGTGAAAGGCTATACGGTCGAGGCCAATGGCAACAATTTGATCAACGCCGAAGGAGCCGGCTTTGTGGAGTTGCTCGGCCGCGTTCCGAGCGTCCATGAGCAAAACCCCAGCCTCGACACGCTTGCCGCCACCGGAAGCGATGGCGTTCGGCCGCTGCAGATCACGCTCAGCGGCAATAACGCCAACGTGTTCGAAGGACTGAATGTCCTCGGCCAAGATCAACTGCCGGTCGCGGGGCAGACGGTCAATCGCACAGTGGATGGACTTCAAGGTGCCAGGCTCGTGACCACCGCCGACAATGGGCGGCTGGTGTTCACCGTGGACGGCGGCCAATTCTTCGGCCGTGTTACGGTGTTCCGCTCCGCCGGGCCGAATGAGCCGCTCCACTTTGTCGATTCGTTGATCAACTACGAGTTCCCTGGCGGCGTGATGGCCGGTAGTGGCAATGCGAACGGGCTGGTCGCCACGCCCGACGGCCGCACGCTGTTCCACAGCAACAGCCAACACTTGTTCATCTACGACATCCATCCGATCACCGCCGCAATGGAGTTGAAGCAGGTGGTTTTGCTTCCGATCACTCGGCTGCAGATATCCCCTGACGGCCAGACGCTGGCGGTCCTGCGAAATGGCTCAATCAATCTCTACAACCTGCAGAATTTCACGGCGGGCTCGACGCTGCCTGAGCCGACGACCATTGCCCTCAGCACGGACAATAACAGCCAGATCGCGTTCAGCGAAGACTCGCAGCGGATGTATGTTACGGCAAACAAGACATTAACCCTGCTCAAACGCTCCGGATCCAACTACTCCGTCGAGCGAACTCTAACGGATAACGCTGGGATCAACTTCAACCGCTACTCGCGGCTGGAGGCCAGTGCTGATGGCACGCTGCTGTTCGCTGGCGGGATCGTCAATCCCAATGTATTTCCTAATGAATACAGGCTGGATGTCTTTGGTTTCGGGTCGGGTGTGGACGCGCCGGCTATACGAAAGATCGCCGGCTACACGTTCTACAACGTTGGCCGCAACATCGCGCCATCGCAAGTCTTTCCTGGAGACATTGAGTTTACTCCGTTCAAATATGACTCGGCGTCATCGACGCTGGTGATCAACGGCAGCCACGCGGGTGGAGCGGCGCCGACTCCTATCCTCTTGGGCTACGATGCCGCCAGCGAAACATTCAGCCAGACGGCCGCCTCCACGTTCTACGGGGGCAGAACCTACCGGTTCCAAGGCCTTGACGTTGCCACCGTGGGCGGGAAGACGTATGGAGTTTTTGCGGCTCCGCATCTAGTAGATGGCGGCACGTACTCCACCGGCGTGGGCTGGTACGATTTGTCTTCTGCCGACCCTTCGATACTGACGGGAGTCTTCACGACAAAAGCAATCGAGGCACCCGGCGGCGGCTTATTTATCAATGCGGCGGTGCTGGCGGAAGACGAAGAGGCTCGCTTCCTTGCTGTGCGAGCCGTGCTCCAAGACGGAGATGTCGTCCCGACACAGCGCCATTGGGTGCGAAATGAATATCTTATCTACACGCCCGCGGCAACTTTGGAGAGCCAGGCCCTTGCCAGCCTGGCGCTGGATGGTGCTTATGTGCAATCCCTGGCTGCTTACCGCAACTCTTTTGGCATTCAGAGCGCCTGGTGGGCGATCGAAAACACGCTCGGCGGCTCCGACTACCGACTGAAGCGGTATGAGTTCGCCAGTGGTGCGATCACGGAGAAACAGTCGATATCGCTGGACGGGCCGGGGCGGATCTCATTCAACGCCGATGGGACCGTCGGTTACGTCGAAACAGCAAGCGGACGGCACCGCTACGCAGTCGAGGCCGATGGCACTATCGGCGAGTTGCTAGGAACGGATGCCACCAAGGGCGGTTACGCCGTCGCTGGTGATTATCAGTACACGGCTCCGCTAAACGTGGACGGTATCGATCGCCTGCCCGTGGATGCCTCCGACAATTCCGCTCTAAAATCTTTCCGTGACGGCTACGGCGCCTTGGCACTGTCTTCACTGTCAGGCGTAGTCGCGTCGGCGGACGGTGCGACAATTTATGTTCGGGACGGTAATCAACTGACGTCCATTCGGCAAATTGAAGGGGTCGATACGGTCGTCCACTCAATGACAATGACTCAGCCGACCGGAGACAAGTGGGTCCGAGCGGGAGACCGGCTGTATTCCGCCTGGTTGGGCTACGTCACTGAAATTGTATTGGATTCGACCAGCGGCCTTCCGTCGAGTCTGAAACAATTGCGAGACCTTCAGAGTCTCGAGGATAACGACGTCGCGGTCGGAATGAACAGTCTGCTGATGACTTCGTTTGGCGGCAGCCGAGTCAGCCTGTATGACATCAGCAATGGTTTGATCGCCAACAGCAACAACCTTAACGTATCTGCCAGTCAGTCGCTCACCCAAGGCCAAGCCGATGTCCGCTCGCTGTCGGGCGTCAGCGTTTCCGCCACCAGCCCGGACGGCCGCTTCCTGTACGGATACTCCCCCACGGACAAGGCGCTGGGCGTCTATGACCGGGAAACCAATGCCTGGACCACGTTCTTCGACGGCGTGCAGGTTCCGATTGGAGCGCTCACGGGCGTGCCGTCGATCGCCATCTCCAGCATCACCTATGACGTCGTCGTCAACGGCATCGCCCAGCAACTGACCTACCACGACGCATTGGTGGTGAACCCGAATACCGGCGCCTACACGGTCTTCCGAACCTCTGGCCTATCGATTTCCCATTGGAGCTGGACCACACCGGCCGCCCACGGAACCCAATCGTATTTGGTGGGCGCACGGTCGCTGACCCACGCCGACGGCAAGCTGTATGTGGCCACTACCAATGACGTGAAGTCGTACGATCTGCCCGCTCCGATGGGCGTGTTGCCTGCTGCCGCCAGCGCCACGCTGTCGGTCAGCAATGCGACCAAGCTGCAAGTGGCAGGCGGCCGAGCCTACGTCATCACCGGAGGCGGCACGGGTGTTACGTCGGTCGCTGCCTCGCTTATGGAAACCACGCTCTCAGCGACCGGCCTAACTGGCTTGGCCGACGTCGCGGTCTTTGGATCGTCGGTGTACGCCGTCAGCGCGACCGGCCGCGTCTTCCATTTCGAGGAAAGCGGTTCGGCGCTGACGCTGATAAACAGCTACGCCAACGGCAACGGCATCACTGGGCTTCGTGGCGCTTCGGCCGTGTCGGTTGCCGCGGACGGCTCGTACGTGTTTGTGGCCGGGACAGCCGATAGCTCGATCGTGGTCTTCCTTCGCGACACCAATACCGGTGCGCTCACGTTTGTGCAGTCGGCCCGCGATGGTCGGGCTGCCAGCGGTATCTTCCAGCCTTCCGCAGTTTTCGCTTTGAGCAACAACAAGCTGGTCGTCGCCAGCGCGTCGGCCCGCAACAACGAGAACTCGGGCTTCGCCGTGCTGAGCGTCGCTCCGCTCACGTCGGCTCGGCCATTCAATGTGCAGACTACGTTCACCGACATGACCAAAGTCACGCTCGAAGGGGGCAGCGACAACGATACGATCCGGTTGCTATCGGCGCCTGCTCTGGTGGCAGGAGCAACCGTCGAGTTGACAATTCTGGGTCACGGCGGAGACGATCTGATCTCCGTCTCGGACATGGGACCAACGGCCACTAAGCTGACCATCGACGCCGGCACCGGCAACGACGTGGTGACGATTCAGCAGACCGTCAGTCGTCCCTTCGAATCGGGAGCGACCCCTCGCGCGGTCACCATCATCGGCGGTAGCGGCTCCGACCAAGTGGTAGTGCAAAACGTGGCAACTAATGCAAATGTCGCCGTCAATGTCAATCAAGCAGGCACGGACATCGACATCGTGCGCGTCCGCGGCGAAGGGATTCCCGTTTCGTCCTCGGTGACCGTCAGCGGCGATCTAGCCACCGGCACCGGCCCAAGCTTCGCCGGCGATGCGCTGTTCTATGACGGCGAAGGGGCAGGCTTCCTGGGCACCCACACCTCGAACGACACCATCGTGAAGAGCGGCTTCGGCAACGTCGTCTTCACCGGTTTGTACAAAGCCGATCCAAAGCAAGTGTTTCTTACAACCGCGCCTCGGCCCAGCATCAGCATCTCAAGCCCGACGATCAGCGAAGGTCAATCGGTCACCTTCACCGCAACCGACCTCAGCAATCAGCCCGGCGTCCGTTACGAGTGGGATTTGGATGGCGACGGTGACTTTGGCGATGCCCGTGGTGCCTCGATTACGTTGACCTGGGACGACCTTGTCGCTTTCGGCATCAACGACGGTGCACGCTCACCCGCCGCGCCAACGGCTTATCCGATCGCGGTGCGGGCGACAACAACGGAGAACGCCCAGTCGTTCGGCGGCCAGATCATCGAGCTGGCCGCTGACGCTTCGACTATGCTGTTGGTCACCGACACGGCGCCGACACTGGCCGACGTTCCCGGTTTGGCGACGTTGGGTGTGGCCTTCACTATTCCGCTCAAGGCGACTGACCCCGGTAACGACCGTGTGCAAAAGTGGGCCGTCAATTGGGGCGACGGCACCTCGACGGCGACTCTCGGCGCCGACGCTACCAGCGCTACGCACGTGTATGCCAAGGCCGGCGATTTCAAGATTACCGTCACTGTGCTGGACGAGGACGGCGAGACGTCGAAGCAGAGCGACGTGCAGGTGCGGCCGGGAACGGGCTCGGTGGTGATCGCGTCCTACTCGGCTTCGATCGCCGAGGGAGATGGCTTCACTGCCACCGCCGGCTTTGAGGGAACCCCGATCAAGTTCCAGTGGGACTTCGGAGCAGATGGCACTTATGAGGTCGAAACCACTACCCCCACCATCACTCAGACCTGGGACGACCTGAAGGCGAGGGGCGTGAGGGACAACGGCACGTTCAGCATTCGCGTCAGGGCACTTTACAATAACGAAAGCATTCCAACGCAGACGAATCCGGCAACCTTCACGGCGACCAGTGCCGCGGTTTCGTTCTCGGTGGTCAACACCGCGCCCACCGGCACGCTTGCACTCAGCAGCGCCAGCGTCATTGAAGGAAGTTCGGCCGGCTCCATCACCGTGATGCTGACGAACTATGCCGACCCGTCTCCGGAGGATACCGCCGCCACCGCCAGCCTCGATCTTTACTTCGACGTCAGCTTAACCGCCGATATCGCCTCACCAACGCCCAACTTAGCAAATCAAGCGGTGGGGACGGCGATCGACATTCCCGCCTCGGTGTTCAGCGCTCCGGGATTGAAGACCGTGCGGGCCGTGCTGCGGGACAAAGACGGCGGCGCACGCGAGTTGTTTGCCACCTTCTTCGTCGCGCCGGTCGCGCCAACTCTCTCTGCCAATCTTTCCGCGAGCACGATCAACGAAGGATCGGTGGCCAACCTGACGCTCACCGCCAACCACCCGGTCGGCGTGGCGATTCACTCGTGGCGAATCCAGTGGGGCGATGGCTCGGTGCAGACTGCCGATGGCAATGGCACGGCCACGCAAACCTTCACTCACACCTACGTCAACGGCGCGATCGGCGGCACTGATTATGACATCCTGGTGACGGCGATTACTGCCCGTGGTGATGTCTCGACGACATCGACGATCACTGTCAATGACGTCGCTCCGACCGTGACCCTTTCCGCACCTTCGCTTGCGACAGTCCAGGGTGCCGCCGAACCGTTCACGGTCCAACTTGCAGTGACCGATCCAGGTGACGACACGGCGGACAGCCTGGTGATCGACTGGGGCGACGGCACGATCGTGACTCTGCCCGGCAACGTCACGACCGCCAGCCACACTTACCTTTTCGTTCCGACAGATGGGACATTCATGGTGAAGGTCACACAACTAACCGACAACGAAGGAACCTTCTTCAATCCATCCAATACCCTCTCGTTAACGGTGGCTAACGCATCTCCGGTGTTCCCAAATGCCCTGACGAACAATCCCTCGATATCCGTCGATGGTCAAGAAGGGACTCCGATTCTCCTATCCGCCTCCGCTGCATCCATGGTGGTAGGATACGAACCGCTCACGTTCTCGTGGACGGTATCGCGTAATGGGTCGACGGTTTATCAACATGACTTCACTCCTTCACCGGTGGCGATCCTCAACTTGGCCGCAACTCCGGATGAAGAGGCCTCCGACGTCATCTGGTTATCCGCTTTCGGAACCGACGTCCTCGGAGCAGACGTGACGACCACTTGGATGATCACCTCGCCAGATGACGAGACCGTTACTTTGAGTGGCGACGAGATTGCGTTGAATCCCGATAGCGACGGAACGTATTCGATCACCATCACCACGAATTCGGTCAACGGAACCGCGACCGCGACTGCGGCGCTGATCGTTTCCGATTCCCAAGTGAGGCTGGGATCGATCTCAGGAGTCGGGACCCATGTTGTAAGGGCCGATGGTGCGATCGGCTACGAGTTCCTCAGCTCCAGTAGCGATTCCTTCACTCCGGCGGACAACGGACTCTATCTAGTAACGTTGAGCGTAACCGATCCACAGGGAGCAACGTCCACTTATTCTCGAACGATCGACGTCGCGAATGTCGCCCCGACGATTGCCAGTTTCGATGGTCCGGAAACCGGTACCAGCGGAGAAGCGGTCACCTTCACCGCGACTGCCACCGATCCTGCCGGGATTTTCGATCCGCTGACGTTCACGTGGACGGTGCGAGACCGGGAAACCGGCCAAACGGTCGCATCCCAGTCCGGCAGCGGTACGTCCTTCGCGTTCACTCCGTACGGCGGATTGTTCGACGTGATTTTGGTCGTCTCCGATAAGGACGGTGGGGAGGACCAAAGAGTCGCGGTGCTGGAGGTCGAAAACACTCCGCCGGCGATCGGTTCGCAGAGCGACGATTTCATCGTTCCCGCGACGGCTTTCGAGGGCCAGACATCAAGTTTCTCCGCCAATGCGAGCTCGGTCGGCGGCGAAGAGGGGCTTTCCTATCAGTGGACCGTACGACGCAAAGGGCCCGTGATCACGCTGGTCAACAATCAGCCGGTTCACGCATGGTCAGTGATTGCGACGCTTCCGGGACGCCAAGTTCAGTTCACCTGGCCGGATAACGACCAATACCTGGTGACGTTGACTGTGACCGATCGCTTCGGAGACAGCGACTCGCGCGTTGCGGACGTTCTGGTGAGTAATCTGCCTCCCGTCATCACCTCGGTCAGTGTTCCGACAAGCGGGGTGGAAGGGGTACAGATGGTGCTGAGCGCTGCGGCGGTCGATCCCGGCCTGAACGATTCGCTCAACTACCGCTGGACCATCACCTCGCCGGGTCAGCCGGACGCCAATGACAATGTGATTGTTCGGGCGGGGGCAAACGCCACCTTCACGCCTCCCGACAACGGCGTCTATTCAGTCCAATTGACGGTTTTTGACAACGATGGAGGCTCAACGACTCAGGCGGCGGGAACCATCTCGGTTGCCAATGCCGATCCGGTGCTGGGGAGTATCGTGGTTCCAAGCGAGACGCCGTTGGAAGGCCAGACGGTACGTTTGTCGGTTCCACCGGCCAGCGACGTTGCCGCCGACGTGCCATCACTACAATACGCATGGACAATCACCCAACCGGACGGCAATCTGCTGCACTTCGCCGGGCGTGTCGTGGATATCCCGCTCACCGATAGTGGTAACTATCTCGCAACTGTCGTCGTCATTGACAAGGATGGTGGCCAAGCGGCACGCATGGCATCGTTCGACGTGGGCAACGTGGCTCCGACCATCACGTCGTTTAACATTCCGCAGCGTGGCTATGTCGGATTTGGGGTTCCATTCTCCGCCGCAGCCACGGACGTTCCCGGCGACATTGCCACATTGCAATTCACTTGGACGATCACCGATTCCAACAACCAGTCCGTCACCGTGACCGGGTCGAATGCAAACTATGCACCGACGGTTGCTGGCGTGCATCAAGTGGTTTTGGAAGTTGCTGACAAGGATGGAGGCAAGACGACTCGATCGGGAGCGTTTGCCGTGTTCGCTTCGACCGTCTCCATTCAAACTTTCGGTGTTCCCTCAGCGGGGACCAAGGGCACTGCCCTCCTGTTGAACGGCTCTGCCACCGACGCCCTGGGCGCTCCGGTGATTTTGACTTGGACGATCGCGCCACCGGCCGGTAAAGGAGAACCAACCACCAGGACCGGATCGAGTGCATCGTTCGTTCCGACCCGTGCTGGCATCTATCAAATCACCCTCTCGGCAAGTTCGGTAAATGGTTCCGCAACCATCTCGACTGAAATGCTGATTGCCGATGTCGCCCCCACAGTCACCTCGGTGATTTTGCCGGAACTCGTTATGGTCGGGGTACCGGCCAGCCTGTCAGCGACTGCTTCTTATCCCACGACCGAACCACTCAATTACACCTGGACGATCTTCCCGCCCATCGGCGCTCCGATCGTTCTGTCCGGAGATCAGGTCACTTTCACACCAAGGTTCTCCGGAAACCATACCATTCGTTTGACCGTTTCTGGTTTGGATGGTGCCCAAACCGCGATCAACCGATTCGTGTCGGTGGTTGCACCGATCCCATTCATCACCGAGGTTGGCGAAACGCGACTTGAGGGAACGCCGGTCCCGGTCAAGGGCGTGATCGGATCGCCGGCCAACCCTGTGACCTCGGATGCGGTTTCCTTGACCTGGAACGTCTTCAAGGGGACCAACTTGTACGCCAGTGGCAGCGGTGGAGATTGGAGCTTCGTGCCTAACGACAATGGGCAATATCGCATCGTTCTAACCGCGTCGGTGCCGGGCACCGTCAGTAATTCGACCGAACGGACAATCACCGTAGCGAACGTTGCTCCGACTCCGACCCTAGTCAGCATCAGTTCGGTGCGGCTGGAAGGGACGACGATTCAAGTCAGTGGGACTGCCACCGATCCGGGCTTTGCCGTACCCAACGACGGAGTCACGTTGGCTTGGTCTGTGTTCAAGAACAGCGGTCCAACGGCGTTTGCCACGGGCACCAGCAGCAACTGGAGCTTCACGCCTGACGACAACGGCAGCTACCGCATCGTGCTGACCGCCACCGACAAGGACAGCGCCAGCACTTCGGTCGAGCAGACGATCACGGTCGCTAACATCGCTCCCACGCCCAGCATCGTCAGCATCAGCTCGGTGCGGCTTGAGGGGACGGCGATTCAAGTAAGCGGGACCGCGACCGACCCCGGGTTTGCTGTGCCCAACGACGGAGTCACACTGGCATGGTCTGTGTTCAAAAATGGCGGCCAAACGGCATTTGCCACCGGCGCCGGCAGCGACTGGAGCTTCACACCCAACGATAACGGCAGTTACCGCATCGTGCTGACCGCCACCGATAAGGACGGCGCGAGCACTTCGGTCGAGCAAACGATCACGGTCGCCAATGTCGCTCCCACGCCCAGCATCGTCAGCATCAGCTCGGTGCGGTTTGAGGGGACGGCGATTCAAGTCAGCGGGACCGCGACCGATCCAGGCTTTGCCGTGCCCAACGACGGAGTCACATTAGCATGGACGGTGTTTAAGAACGGCGGCCAAACGGCGTTTGCCACGGGTACCGGCAGCGACTGGAGCTTCACGCCTGACGATAACGACAGCTACCGCATCGTGCTGACGGCTACCGACAAGGACAGCGCCAGCACTTCGGTCGAGCAGACGATCACGGTCGCCAATGTCGCTCCCACGCCCAGCATCGTCAGCATCAGTTCGGTGCGGCTGGAGGGGACGGCGATTCACGTTAGCGGGACTGCCACCGATCCGGGCTTTGCCGTGCCCAACGACGGAGTCACGTTGGCATGGTCTGTGTTCAAGAACGGCGGCCAAACGGCGTTTGCCACGGGTACCAGCAGCAACTGGAGCTTCACACCCAACGATAACGGCAGCTACCGCATCGTGCTTACCGCGACCGACAAGGACGGCGCGAGCACTTCGGTGGACGAAACAATCGCCGTGACCAACGTTGCACCGATTGTCGCGATCAGTCCGCCAGTAGACGGCTTTGACGGCGTTCGGTTCCAAGAGCGTACGTTTGAGCTGACCGCGATCGATGCTTCGCCTCTGGATCAGGCCGCAGGTTTCGAGTTTGTTATCAACTGGGGCGATGGCAGCCAACCTGTCAGAGTGAGTGGATTGTCCGGGACTCGCGTCAGCCACACCTTTGTCGACAGCGGGCAGTTTGAAATCCGTGTTACTGCCACCGACAAAGATCTAGGAACCAGTTCGGTCTACGTGCTCAATCACACGATTCGCATTGCGGATCTACAAGGCACGACGTTGCTCGTGTCGGGCAGCGAAGCCGCCGACGAGATCGTTCTTTCAGGGGTAGGAACCAATGGTGTGCAGGTCTCGGTCAACGGAGTCACTTCGGGGCCGTTCTTGGGTGTCGAAACGGTCCGCGTGAATGCCTACGGTGGTGACGATTCAATCGAAGTCCAAAGCAGCGTCACTCCCGCAGTCGTCCTGGACGGCGGCACGGGAGACGATAATTTCGTCGTGGGCTTCCACGGAAACGGCTCGACGCGAACGGTCACGATTGTGGATGACGATTCGGACAATCGTTTGACGATTCACGGAGCAAACTCGACAAGCCTTTATACGATCACACCCGACACAACCACACGAGGACTTGAGAGAATCGACTATTCGGGCGCGGGCCTTGCCGCTCTGGAAGTACTAGGTGGCAGAGGACTGGTCAATGCGTTTTTGCTGAATGAGACACGTCCAGCGACCGAAACGACGATCGACGGCGGCCAGGGTTTCGCAAATTCATTGGTTGCAACGTTTGCCAATGCTTTGGCAGGACGTCTGAACCTGCGTGGTTTGGAAAACTCACACATTCTGATCGGACGGCACTTGACCGGAACCTTGGATGTCAAGGGGACGTTGAGCAGCCTCTATGCGGGTGGGGCGACACCAGGGACCATCACCGCCGACCACGTCGGTACCGTTCGCGCCCAGGCAGGAACGGGACCATTGATCATGCAAATTGCCGAAGGTGGGGTGCAACGGCGAGTCGAGTTGGGGACGCCGGAAAATCCGTATCCGCTGACCGCTTCGGATACCGCTTCGCCAGCCGGAGTGACGATGCGGTACCTGTACGAGGGAACGGCGACAGGTTTGACTCATCCCCAGTTGACCGCCCGGATGACAAACAGCGGTTTTGCCCCGTTCCAGTACGATGTGAGCCTGGTTACTTACGATGCCCAGGCCAAGTTCAACCTGGCGCGGCTCGATGCGAACGGTGCCTCCGGCGTCCGCAATGTGGCGATCGAAGGCGACTTGTTGACCAGCGTCACCACCACGGCAGCGAACTGGTTCGGCTCCGGCACCACCGGCGGCGTTCGGCTGCCGCAGGACGACTTGGCCGGCGTGGCCGTCCGCGACCTGGCGCCGCACTATGCGATCGCCGCTCGCAGCATCCAGGCCGTGGCGTTTGGTTCGCACCGCAAAGATGACGGCAAGATCGAGCTTGGCATCGACACCTCACGCGGCGAAGCTCGTAAGCTGCTGGCCTCAGGTACGGCGCTCACTCCGGCAAGGAACACCTTCCGAGTCCCCTTCTCCGACCAACAACACATGGCCTTGTTCTTCGTCGAATCTGCCGGTGGCGGCGGTTTCACCGACAAGCCGATTTACCTGACGGTACAGTATGTGGTTGCGGCAGCCGATCCGCTGAACATCGCCGCTGGCAACGTGATTACCAAGAGCAATGCCGAGCGGGGCGCCGCCACGGCGCTGGTCACCGTGATCCCCAGCTTCGACGACAAGGGCAAACAGAAGGATTCGCAAGTCCTGGCAATCGACATCCGTGGCGACGGCGCTTCGATCGATACCCGCCAATCGCTCTCGGCCTTCGTGACCAACGAAACGCTGGTCCAGCAGTTCGAAGCAGCGATGAGCGACGCGGTTCCGCACCAGACCAAAAAGACTAAGGTCGACGGTTTGTTCCAGGCCACGCCGCGGCTGACCAGCACCGGACCGATGGGCGACTTGACTTTGCATGGCCCGATGGATGCAGATGTCTGGGTAACGAGTCTCTTCGGCTCACTCATTATCAACAGCGGACCGCTCACCGGCGTGGTGCAGACCACCGGCTTGCGAACCGATCCGATTACCGGTGAGGTGACTTTGCAAGCCGGCGACGTCGGACAGCTTTACGTCGCCTACGACAGGAGAGGCAAAGCGACCTTCGAGACGACCCGGATTCAAGTCGGCCGTGGCGGCGGGCTCAGTGGACAGTTATTGGTTCGCGGCGATCTTGTCAGCCATGTGACGGTCAATGGCGGCATGTCGGGATTGATCGCCACCGAAGGGAGCATCGGCGTGGAAACGGTCGAAGGACCGGTTGCCAAGCGACTGGGCGGCATCACCGTCAACGGCGGGCTATCCGGCGGTCAGATCATCGTTCTGGATAGCATCCACGGTGGGCATGTCCGCAAGAAGTCAAAGGTCGTAGGCGACGTCGTCATCAACGGCGGCATGCGAGACAGTCAGATCGCGGTGCAGGGGGATCTCGCCAGCCTCAAGGTCAACGGCACGATCGACGGCGACAGCGCGGTGGTCGTCGGTGGCCGGATCGGCACCTTCGACGCGGGAACCGTGCGTGGAATCGTCGCGGCCAAAGGCGGCGCCGACAGCGTCAAGGTTGGTAACACCAAACACGCCCAGTTCTACGACTTGAATGTTCAGGGCAGTAACGCAGAGGCCGTGGACCACATCTTCCTGCATGATCAATTCGACGGCGGCGTCGATTCATTCGACGATTTCTCGGGCATCGGCTCCGAGCCCATGGAAAAAGACCATTTCAACCTCGCGCTGCTCGAGGTCGTCAAGGAGCGGCTCAATGGTCTGCATGCGGCCGATGGAACTTTACGATTTTGAGCACGTCGACAGGCTCGTCTCGGTAAAATTTGAACGATCGGGCAACGGTCGTGTCGATTACAGCGTTCAAGTTTTGTGCGATGGCATTTGTTGACGTGCATCATGCAAGATCATCGTTCACGTGGGGTAGGCCGACCGTCGAAGTCCCGGCCCATGCAGGACATTTAGGATCGGACGTTCAATAAGTGGCGCAATTCAGCGTTTTGCGTCCCTGCGGAAGTCCCCCGGAGGACAACACTTAGCGCCAGTAAAAGATCGGCCGCTCCTTAACAGGTCAGCGTCCGTCGGCTTCGCCACGAAACCAACTTCGCGCGACTTTCGAATAGTACTCTTCCGGATCTTCGATCATCGTCAAAAACCGAAAATCATCGAGTTTACGGAACCTTGAAAGCGGACCGACGGGCAAAAAATTGAGGTTGCCATTTTCATCCAATTCCTGTCCTCCGATGGCTTCCAGAAGGTCGGGGTACCAACTCGGAACCGGTATAGGGGGGGCCTGAACTTCGACAAGTTTTGCCTCATCAATCACCATCCCCCAGAGAACGTGGTTTCCATCGACGGTGAACGGAGAGCGAGTGCCCATCGAGTCGAATCCGATGCCCGACACGGATTCCGCGAAGTCAGGCGCCGTGAGCAGCAGGCCTGAGTCGGCTTCCCAGATACGCATGGCTTCGTGGTCGACGGTCGCCACCATTCGGCCATCGGGGCTAAAGTTGGCCTCTCGAACCGCAGTTTTGTGCATCAACCAAGGGGTCACAGCGACTCCGCTGTATCCGTCCCAAACACGGACAGATCCGTCGCGTGCCGAAGTCAGGATGCGTCGCCCACTGGAATCAAACTCGGCGTTACCAACTACGCTGCGGTGTGTCATGGCTTGTCCTTGCTGTCGACCGGTGCTCAAGTCCCAAATGCGGGCAGTGAAATCATCGCTGCCCGTGACAACACGCTTCCCATCGGGGCTAAACTTCACTGCCTGGACACCTGCCGGATGACGCATTGTCAAAAGTAGTTTTGTTTCGCCCACTTGCCAAAGTTTTCCGGTCTTATCATCGGAGGCGGTTGCCAAATATCGCCCATCCCTCGAAAAACCCACATCATTCAAGGAAGCCTCGTGAAACAGGGTTTCCCCAAACTGTTCGGCCGACTCCAATTCCCACAAGGTAACGTGTCCGTTATCCGCACCCACCGCGAGAAGTTCACCGTCGGGACTCAGGCGATAGCAGTAAGCGGCGTGGCCCGTGTTGACTGCCTTCCAAACGACCTGATCGGTTTCGACGTCGTAAACCGAATACCGACCGTCCGCTCCGCCGATGACCAATCGCCGCGAATCGTTGACGAACGCGAGTCCGACAATGAATTGCGAGTCCACGATCCTGAGCGTGCGCACGTAGCGAAAACTGCGATCGAGAAGATGCACATTCCCCTTCAGGTCTGCGACGGCGAACCAATTGCCGTCGGTGCTGGCTGCGGTCAACGATGCGCGGGCCGTGTCGGGACGAAAGGTGCGCTCGTTCGTGGCCCCTGTGATTTCGTAGACGGCCGCTGAACGGGAAACGAGCGGGAGGTCCGCCTGTAAGTAGATTTCGCCACTAACAATGAACAACCGCTCGCCATTGTCGCTGAACCGCAGTTGGTGAGGCACCGATGACAGCAACAACGGACTTACCGCCGTACGATTCGAAAGAAGGTCCGTAACGATGACCGAGTAATCCAAATCGCCGCGGGCAAGCCAGCGTTCGGTGCTGTCGAACGCGGCCGAAACGAGGCCGTAGTTACTGAACAGCCGATCCGAAACCGTCCGCCCTCCTTCGAGCTCAAAAATTTGCGCCATTCGTGAGCCCACGGGAGTCGCAATGAGTTTCGACCGAAACGCCACGGCGGGGGGGGAATACAATCGCGTATCGCGTTCGAATATGACCTGCGAATTCTCGATCGAACGATAGGAAACACGGCCCTTTTCGACGCAGACGTAGCGGTCTTGATTTACCAAAGAGCAAGCAACCAGCCCGGGAACCGCAGGGAGTTCTGTCCGAAGTCGCGGATTGCCGACGTCGGAAATATCCCACAGGCTCATCTCTCCCGACTCGCAGCCGACGAGGAGCGACTTCCAATCGGCACTCACATCCAAGTGCGTCGCCCGACTATGGGGCGAAAAATCCGAAAGTTGGCCGCCATCGGTCGTGGAGAAAAAGCGGATTCGTGCGTCGGACGCACTCGTGATGAACACCGATCCGTCCGGTTCGAACAATGCGAACTGAACCGCCGCGGGGTGCGGTACTTTCAGGATTTCCTCAGAGCTTGCGACCGACGTGACTTTCACACTTCCGTCAGACGAAGCGGACACGATGAGTGCGCCGTCATGAGAGAAGGCGACGCGGTTAACCGCCGCCGTGTGAGTGGCACGGCAAAGCTCCGCGCCTGTGTCGGCATCCCAGACTCTCGCGGTGCCGTCTACGGAAGCGGTCGCAAAGAGGGTACCGGCGGGGTGCATCACGGCATGCAGTATCTCCGCCCCCTCATGTCCTGCGGGCAACGACAAGGGTCGCAAAAAACGGCGGGAACGGACAATCGAAGTCGCTAGCATTGCTGACTGCCAATCGGACGGGTCGTTGCGAATTCGATCAGCCAAATGAGCTAACGCCAGCGAGTCTTCGCCGCGGTCGATCATTGCTTCGATATTGAGGCGGTGCGACCGGTTGAGTGCCACACGCAATTCGAAGTTGTTCGCTCTGGCGAGGTACCCTTGCCAAAGCACTCCCGCTATCCCGAAACCGACTGCCAGCACAAGCGCCACAGTCAACCCTGCGACCCAAGGGGACCGCCGGGACCACCGCCAAAGCTGTTCCGGTCGCGTGATCGGCCGCGCCAGGATCGGCTTTCCTGCGAGGTAACGCTGAAGTTCTTCAACGACGTTCGCGACTGAACCGTAGCGGTCTTGTGGTCGCTTTTCAAGACATTTTAGAGCGATCGTTTCCAGGTCTCGGCCGATATACGGATTTGATTTGCGAGGTGGTGTGGGGGCGGCACCGACCACGAGCGCCATGGTTGCCAGTGGCGTCTCGGCTAGAAAGGGGGGGCGGCCTGTCAAAAGCTCGTAGAGCACCGCCCCCAAGCCATAAATGTCAGTAGAGGTCGTGACATTGCCATGGTTCCCGGCCGCTTGTTCCGGCGCCATGTAGCTCGGACTACCCAGGACCGCCGCGGAATGCGTCAGTTCGCTCTCGTCTGCGTCGAGGAGCTTCGCCAATCCGAAGTCGGAAAGGTACGGTTGTCCGGCGTGATCGATCAAGACATTTGTGGGTTTGATATCACGATGTAGCACGCCGTGCTTGTGTGCGAAATCGAGTGCTTCGGCGACTCTGGATATCAGTTCGGCAATCTTCCGCTGCTGCCGCAGGGTGCCAGAAGCTCCGTCCCGAGTCGACGGAACGAACTCACCCAACCGCTCGCGGAGATTTCCCCCTTCGAGGAATTTCATGCTCAAAAAGTGCTGGCCCTCGATTTCACCAACTTCGAAGACCGGGACGATCGCCGGATGATCGAGTTTTGCTGCGGCTTGAGCTTCCACGCGGAAACGACGAACCGCTTCTTTGGATGCCAGGTGCCCGGCGAGGATGAGCTTGATGGCGACCGGGCGGTTCAAAGATTTTTGCCGGCCCTGAAAAACAACGCCCATGCCCCCGCGTGCCAGTTCCTCGGTCAGCTCGTAATCGCCGAACTGCGGGAGGACGCCTTGCCGAAGGAATTCATTCCCCTGGAACTCGCCGAAAACGAAGTCTCCAAAACCCTGTGACGGATCACTGGCCAGGCTCAGGAGGCAAAGCATACACTGCTGATTAAAGTCTGAACCGCAGATCGGTCTACCGCAAGCGACACACTTTTTCATCGGGAGAGCACGGGTATCGCGTGGTGTTCGATCGAACGGGAGTGTTTCCGGCTTTGGTCACCCGACGAAGGTCGGCTACAGTGCAAACGCGAAATCGGATGAAACTTAACACCGCGACGAGAAAAATCGACCGACTCAGGCCGCAGCGGCGGGTGGCGCCGCACTAGCCATACGACAGCAAGCCGATCAACCGCTGCAGCTCGTCTTCGATCTCAGATGGATCCGCAAGCGTCTCACCAATCGCCTCGCGCACGTATTGTGCATAGCGTTGTCGCAATCGGTAGATCGACATCGCTACGGCGGGAACCGAGATCTGCAATTCCGTTGCGATCTCGGCCTGTGGGATTTTCTCCGCGGACGCGACCAAGTAGCCCTTGATCAGCTCGAAAAGTTGCGACTTCCCCGCTAGTTCGTGTTCGTGCCGCAAACGCTCGCCGACCCGCAGCAACAGCGTCTCGATCCAAGTTCGCTCAAAAATCATTTCCGGAGTAAAGGGGTCGACCAGTTGCTCTTGATATTGTTTCGCGACTTGTTCGTGATCGATCGAGAGAACGAATCTGCCACCACCCCGGCGAGCTGCGGTGTGAAAGCGCACCCAGGTCGCCATGTAGTTCTTGACGCAGGCAAGCAGAAAGGCCCGGAAACATCCGCTTTCACGGCTTACGCTTTTCAGGGCATTCCCCTGCAGCAAATGCGCAAAAAAACCCTGTGTCAAATCGACCGCATCATGATGGTTACGGCCCCGGCGACGAATGTAAGCGTAAATCGGAAACCAGTAAGTTTTGCATAGCTGTTCGAGCGCATCGCGAGAGCCCGGTTGGCTCAGCCCGGCGCGAATTACCACGCTCCACTGAGTCGTCGCGAAAGCATGTTCAGGCTGTGAGGACGATGGGTTCAGCATGCATGCAGGGGGCATTGGGGAGGACGACTCAGCCATTTGGTCCGCAGGCCGCATGGCCGGGGGTGGGTTCCGGTCGCAAACATGGGAAACGAGCTTACCAGCGGAAATCACCGAGTTCAACAATTGTCAGAAAACTCGCTGGCTGGTTATCCCGCCAATCGCAAGCGAGCCAAACATGCGTTGCGGCTGAAGTCGACCGGTATCGCGGTAAATTGCGTCATTTGACGGCCAAACGCATTAATCAAGCCCCGCTGGCGGACCACGGGTTCGACGGACCGCGAAATTCAGGCTGTGAAACATCGGAGGCAGGTCCCATCGAAATTGCCGAATTGAATGTAGAAAAGGTGAGGAACAACGAGCCCCCGCCGGGCCGCTAAGTAAACCGATTAGCGGCTCGCGGTTTACTCCGACGCGGCTGACCACCTAGACCGATTGGGAACTTTTTGCGGAGGGGCCTAGCCCGGCTGGAAGACTGTGGCAGGTCGATGGTCGTGGCTTCCCGGGTGAACCGTGAGTCTCGAACTGCGGTCTGGCGAGGGGCGACGGGTCATCGAGTTTCCGACAGTCGAGCAGAAAGGGAGAAAGGGTGGTTCAGGTCGTTTGGCTAAAGCGGGATTTGCGGCTCCGAGACCACGCGCCGCTCACGGAGGCGGCGCTGCGAGGCGAGTGCGTCGTGCTGTTCGTCTACGAGCGGGAATGGCTCGAATCGCCCGAGTTCGATCCGTCCCACCTGCGGTTCGTGAACGAGTGTTTGGCGGAACTGGACCAGGGGTTGAGGGAGTTGGGTGGACGAGTCACGTTTCGGGTCGGCACGATGCCGGAGGTGTTGGAGACGATCCGGCAGCAGGTCGGGATCGAAGCGATTTGGAGCCATGAGGAGACGGGAAGCGACTGGACCTACCGCCGCGACCGGCGGGTGGCGGCTTGGGCGAAGCGGCGTTCGATCACCTGGCACGAATTCCCTCAGACGGGCGTGGTGCGACGACTGAAGGATCGTGACGGCTGGGCGCGGTCGTGGCTCGTCCGCATGAGCCAACCGATCATCGCGGCACCGGGCCGGGTGCTCGCGGCCAGCGGGATCGAACCCTCGCGGAGGATGACGGCGGAGGACTTGGGGGTCGGACCGGGCGAGAAGTGCGCAGCCCAAGCCGGCGGGGAGACTCGGGCACACGAAACGCTGACCGGTTTCCTCGAGGAACGGGGGGCGAATTATCGGACCGAAATGTCGTCACCCGTGACCGGTCAGACCGGTTGCTCGCGGCTCAGCCCGCACCTCGCCTGGGGATCGATCAGCATCAAGCAGGTTCACCAAGCGACGGAAGCGAGGCGGACCGAGGTCCGCGAGTGCAAACGGCAGGGAGTGGAACTCGATCGCGGGTGGGCTTCGTCGCTCAGTTCCTTCGCCGGCCGACTGCGGTGGCATTGCCACTTCATTCAAAAGCTCGAAGACGAACCTCGGATCGAGTTTGAAAATATGAATCGGGCCTATGACGGGCTCCGCGAGCGAGAATTTGATGAGACGAAGTTCGCGGCCTGGTGCGAAGGGCAGACGGGCTATCCGCTGGTCGATGCCTGCATGCGGTCACTGCGGAAGACCGGCTGGATCAATTTTCGAATGCGAGCGATGCTCGTCTCGTTCGCGTCCTATCACTTGTGGCTCCATTGGCGACCGACTGCGGTCTATCTGGCGAGGCAGTTTCTCGACTTCGAACCGGGCATCCATTACTCACAATTCCAAATGCAATCGGGCGTGACCGGGATCAACACGGTCAGGATTTACTCGCCGATCAAGCAGGCGCGTGATCAAGACCCCGACGGTGAGTTCATCCGCCGATGGGTGCCGGAACTGGCCGGTTTCCCGACGGACCAATTGGCTGAACCTCACAAGACGCCGGCGTTGCCGCAGCATGCGTACGGCTGCCTCATCGGCCGGGACTATCCGGCGCCGATCGTCGACCATGCGACCGCGTACCGGATGGCGCGGGAGCGAATCTTCGCGGTCCGCGGTCGGGCGGATGCGAAAGCCGAGGCGGTACGGGTGTATCAGCAGCACGGCAGCCGGAGGCGGCCTGAGCGTAGGGGAAAAAGTCGGGAATGACTGAAAAGCGGCGAATTCAGGCGTGCGGGTTCAGCTCACTTCCGTGGTTCGGGCGGCAACCGCGGACGCCAGATGACCGTCTGAAGCGATGAGTCAGACGGCTTGGTCGCGGGCACGTTGGTCATGGGCGGTTTGACTTCGGGCACGTTGATCACTGGTCGGGACGAGCGGCTTGAGCGCCCGCGGGTAGACGCGGCCCGCGCGATCCGGATGGAACGTCCGTTCCAATTCTTGGCGACGGTTGCGAAACCAAGAGGCGACCAAATTGAGCGTATGGGCATGCGGGCCATGGCCACGGTCGCAAGTGGCGCGGGCCTGGGTTTGCCAGGATACGATCCGTTCCCGCACCGCCTTGTAGCTTCTTGCGCAGGTCGGTGCCGGCAGGGTATCCGACACTTCACCGGCGCGGATCAGATACCAGGTGTGGCAATGGTCGAAGCCAGGAACGGGATAGACGAATGAGTAACCGCGGCGAACTTCGGCCAAGCGGGTCAGCTTGCGATAGAGGTAGTCGACGGCGAGGGAATCGGCCAAGCGACGGGCTGCCAGTTCGAATTGCAGGTTGCGGGAAGCGGATTCCATCGCGTCGCGGAGGGCGACGACCGGTTCGTCATTGAACCCTTCGAGAAAGCTTTGGGCGGCGTTCACCTGGGCGTCGTAGGTGCCTCGAGTGCAGGCTCCGGCGCACGGCCCGAGGCAAGTCCCGGTTTCGTATCGCAAACATCCCGGGCGGTGTTCGACGGGAAAGAGCGACAATTGATCGGCGAAATGAAACGGCGTTTTTTGGCTGCAATCCCGCAATCGGAAGTATTGGTTGAGCGCATCGACCGCGCGGTTCATCCGTTCCATGCCATAAAAAGGCCCTTCGCAGGCGATCAGATCCCGCGGCGGGTTGGCGGAAATGAAAAAGTAGGGAGCCGGAGGGCGTCCCAAGCAAAGGTAGAGCGGTCGTTGACGTTCAGGGATGCCCTGGACGTTCCAGCGGGGACGAAATCGGCGGATCAGCTGCTGTTCGCGGAGTAACGCGGCAAACTCGCTCGGCTGGGTCTCCCACTGAACCCCACGAGCGGCTTCGATGATCCGGCCAGATTTCTCGGCCCGACTGGAGGAGGCGAAGTAACCGAGCAAGCGATGCCGCAGCGACTTGCTTTTACCGACATAGATCAGCGTGCCGCCGCGATCGAGAATTCCGTAAACGCCGGGAACGGTCGGGCAGCGACGGGCGACCTCATCGCGAAGCGAGTTTCGTGATCGCTCGCTGACGCGAACCAGCGGCCGAGTGGGATGCGGCATCAGCGGATCGGGACCGAAGTCGGCCTCGACCGGCGAGCGGGGTTTCCCCAAAATATCCATGCGCGTCCCTGCCTCCCCGAATCGCTCCCTCGTCCCAGCGGCTGTCCCGGTTGCGGACGCCGCCAACGATTATGCCAACTTCGGGCGGAGGAACCAATCGCAATTCGGGGGGGTCATTGCGGTCGGGGCTCGTCACCGGATTCGGCTTGGCGACGACGATCGTAGTAGGTCTGCTGGGCGTTGCTGATCACGACCAAGAAATGCCGGACGGCGGGCTGGACCCGCGGGGACAGCCGGACGACACGGTCCCCCGCTGGCGAGGCGACCCAGCCCTCCGAAAGTTCCAATTGCAAAGTCGCCTCGGGGATTTCGCCCCTGGGGTCGGTGAAAGTGAGCGACGCGAGTTGGGCTTGGGGCGAGCGGTGCATTTGGACGGCGAGATCTTGTTGCGTCGTCCAGTCGTAGTGCCGCTCGTCCAATAACGCTTTTCGGAGGTGTCCTAAGCCGGGCGTTCCCGTCAAGTCGATCGTTTGGCCGGTCGCGTCGGTCGCCCCGATCGGTTCGAGGTACAGGACTACCTGGTGGGCCGATTGCAAAGCCCTGATCGCGTCCCCCCCGAGATACTCGGTGGTCATCTCCAGCCGGGTGCGCCGAAAATAGGCACTCGACAGGGCACCGACTACACCCAGCACCAAGATCACGAGTCCGGCGAGAATCGCCCGGCGGGTGATCGGGATTTTGGGGTGGTCAACCCAATCGGCGGGACGTTCGCGACGTTCGTCCATCGTGGTGGGACTTGAGCTTGAAACCATGAGCCGTTAGAGATACCGCAGCCAGAGGGGACGAAACTTGATTTCGAATATTATCCGCGCTTGGGGAGTCGTCCGTCGTGAACGATACTGATCATCTGACCGGCGAGAATCGGCTGCCGCAAGGGCGAACCGACGAGTTGCGTGTCGAACTGGGCGGCCGTGGCTACCCGATCATCGTCCAGTGCGACGCCTGGGATTCGGTCGTGAACCGGGTGCGACAATCGCTACCCGACCTGACCCACACGTTGGTCGTCTGCGACGAAGCGGTCCGCCAGCGTTGGGGCAATCCCCTGGTCGAGGGGTTCGGCGAAACGGGTCGCTGCGACCTGTTCACGGTTCCCAGCGGTGAACCGAGCAAGTCGTTGGAGAGTCTCGGCAGGCTCTGGGATTGGATGCTGGCCAGCGGGGCGGACCGGAGATCCGTCGTGATCGCCGTCGGTGGCGGGGTGGTCGGCGACTTGGCCGGATTCGCGGCCGCGACCTATGCCCGAGGCATCCGACTGGTACAACTCCCCACGACACTCCTTTCGATGGTCGACAGCAGCGTGGGGGGAAAGACCGGCATCAATTTGGCTGGCGGCAAAAACCTGGTTGGCGCCTTTTGGCAGCCGTCGTTGGTCGTGATCGACACGGCCACCCTGCGAACGCTCGACGACCGCGGGTATCGCGGCGGGCTCGCGGAAGTCATCAAGTATGGGCTGATCGAAGACGCCGACTTTTTCGATTGGCTGGAAGCGAACGCCGACCACCTGTTGGCTCGACGAGACGACGTCGTGGCCCGCGCGATCATGACCTGTTGCCGGATCAAAGCGGCGGTCGTTGCGGACGACGAACGGGAGACTTCGGGGCGTCGGGCGATCCTGAACTACGGCCACACCTTCGGTCACGCGATCGAAGCGACGGCCGGTTACGGCGTGTTCACTCACGGGGAGGCGGTCGCGATCGGGATGGCGATGGCGGCGAGGCTAGCCCGGTCGTTGGGCCGGATCGGCGACGAATTCGTCGCCCGGCAGGACGTGTTGCTGACCGCCTGCGGCTTGCCGACCCGTTGGCCCGAGGCCGACCCGCAGGCGATGGTGCCGGTGATGAAAAAAGACAAGAAAGTGGCGCATGCCCTGCTGCGGTTCGTGCTGCCGACGCGGATCGGTCACGTGGAACTGGTCGCCTGCGACTCGTTACCGGAAATCGAAGCGGCCATCTTGGCCTGTCGCTAGGCACAACTGTCGGCGACTGAAGCCTGCGTTCGGCAACCGAGCGGGGCTCGGAAACCGGCGGGAGTTTAAGAAACCGCCGAAGTCAGATCGAACCACTCGCTTTCCAAAACCATGTCGGCATCGGCTCTCTGCGAGTGGCCTGGCTTTGGCAAATCGCCCCCGTCTCGCAGTCGGTCGCGTCGGATCATTTGGAGCGTGGACGACTGATTACCTGGGAATGGTGGGTCGCCCGAAGCAGCGCGGACAAGATGAGCATCGCCGAGCGTCTGCAAGCGAGCCAACAACGGACCGCTGGGCCGACGAGGGGTGGAGTGGGCGCGAGCAGCGACCACGGTCTGGTCTTCCGCCAACCGGTAGAGCCGACGGAGGTCCTCGATGCGCAGCGGCCCGTGGTCTTCCTGCATCAACACCACCCGCCCGCGGGCTTGATCCAGCCCCAGATCGCAGGCCACTCGGGCACCTTGGGCGGGGCTCAACCGGCTGGCTCGAACCTGAGGGTAGCGCGACTGAAGTTCGCTCAGCAATTCCGATGTCGAGTCTTCGCTGGCATCGTCCATTACCAGCAACTCCGCGGGCCGGTCCGACAGATCGGCGAGGGCTTCGAGAATCCGTTCGACTTCGCCAACGATCCGACGTTCCGCGTTGCGGACGGGAAGTACAACCGAGATTTCGAGAACGGGCAGCGACATGAGACGGCTCGCAGGATCCTGTTCGCGGGAGCGGCCCGCAAGCAGCCGGAACGGAACCACGACGTGCGGCGTATTCCGAGGAAAGCAGCCGAAACGACACGCTGGGGGTTGAGAGAAGCTATCGACGGCGGGATGCCGGGTGCTGGAAGGGAAATCGTGCGTCGAGGTTTGTTCGGATCGTGGCACGAGTAACGGATCGGCCTATATTGATGGGCTCGGCCGGCCCCCCGACATCGGGAGCGGGTTGCCCGAGCGTAGGTTTCGTATCGAAACGAGTAGGCGAACGAACAGGCCATGATGAGCGATCGGTCGAACAGCGAACTCCCCAATTTCTCGGCCGGCATCGACGGTCTGTTGCCCGCCATTGCCCAGGACCATGTCAGCGGCAGGGTGTTGATGATGGCCTGGATGAACCGGGAGGCATGGGACGAGACACTCCGCAGCGGGCAGGCCTGCTACTTCAGTCGCAGTCGTGGGCAGCTTTGGCGAAAGGGCGAAACCAGCGGTCATCGCCAACGGGTGATCCGAGTGCAGGTCGACTGCGACGCCGACTGCATCCTGATGCAAGTCGAGCAGATCGACGCCGCTTGCCACGAGGGTTACGCCAGTTGCTTCTTTCGGACGGTTCACCCGGACTTGTCGATCACCATCGAAGAGGCCAGACTCGTTGACCCCGAGCGAGTTTATGGCCGGCTCGGCAGGTCTTGAGTCGGCGACGTCCGTCCGGGGCGTCGGTCGTATCGAGAAACGGGCGCAGCATGCAGGCGTCCTCTTTCGTCCGAAGAAACTCAAGCGTCCTCACCAAGTCCTCAGCGAAAGGAACCCACCGCGATGTCCGTCACCGCACGCCTGGAAGAATTGGGAATCGAGTTGCCGCCACCGCCCAAGCCCGGCGGGGTTTACAGCCCGGTCGTGATCGTCGGTAATTTGGCTTATGTTTCGGGCCATGGCCCGCTGAAGTCTGACAAGACGCTGATCACCGGCCGGGTCGGCGCCGACCTCGATGTTCAGCAGGGTTACGATGCGGCTCGCCAGACCGGCTTGGCGATCCTGGCGACGCTGCAAAGGGAGCTGGGGTCACTCGACCGGATCGTTCGGGTCGTCAAACTGCTGGGGCTGGTCCGTTGCACGGAAGACTTCGGTCAGCAGCCGGCTGTGATCAACGGTTGCAGCGAATTGTTCCGGGAATTGTGGGGCGAACCGAACGGGATGGCAGCGCGAAGCGCGTTGGGGTCCAGCGCGTTGCCGGGCGAAATCGCGGTCGAGATCGAAGGGATTTTCGAAATCCGGCCGTAGCGTCAACGAGGTCCGTCGTCGCTCCACGAGACAGGCAAAGGCTCACGATGTTGTCCGCGGACCGAGAGAGCCGACTGGTCGAAGACTGGCATGACCGGTTGGCGAAGAATTGGCGAAATGCCGTCGATGACGTCGCCGCCGCCGCGCGAGCGGCGGGTCGTGACGCGTCAGCGGTGCGGATCGTCGCCGTCAGCAAGTACGTCGACCTCGAAATGACGGGGGCGTTGGTCGACTGCGGGTGTCTTGAACTGGGTGAGGCCCGGCCGCAGCGACTGGTCGAAAAGGCCGTGGCGCTGGGTGGGCGACCGAACGTCCGCTGGCATCTGATCGGCAGCTTGCAGCGGAACAAGGCTCGTCGCGTGATTCGGGTTGCCGATACGATTCATTCGATCGACAGCTACGAGTTACTCAAGCAACTCGACCGGATCGCCGGCGAGGAAGGGAAACGGATCGAAGGGCTGCTGGAAGTCAATCTCAGCGGCGACACGGCCAAACACGGTTTTTCGCCCGCCGAGCTGATGGAAACCGATGAGACCCTTGGGCAGCTCCGTCAGCTAAGATTGGTGGGGTTGATGGGCATGTCAGGCTTGGACGCGGATGCGGCGACGACGCGGCGCCAGTTCGCGTCGCTGCGGGAGTTGGCCGAACGGTTGTCCGCTCGCTGCGGCGTCGCGTTGCCCGAATTGTCGATGGGGATGAGCGGCGACTTTGTCGAGGCGGTCAAGGAGGGTGCGACGATGGTGAGGATCGGGTCACGCCTTTTCGAGGGGTTGTGGCTGGACGCCCAGCGGTAGCAGCACTTCCGAGGAACTCCAGATGAGCCAGACAGGCGGGGCGGGAACGAGCGAGACTTCGATCACGATCGGATTGATGCGACACGCGAAAAGCGGATGGGACGATCCCCAATTGGCGGATCACGACCGACCGCTCAACGCGCGGGGGCGACGAGATGCCCCGCGGATGGCCAAATGGCTGGCGGGAAACCGGTTTCTTCCCGAAGTGATCCTAGGATCGACCGCGGAACGGGTCCGCCAGACGATCGCCGGACTGCTTGACGTTTGGACGCACGAGCCTTGCGTCTGGACCAGCTCCACGTTGTACCTCGCCTCGGCAGGAACCATCCGTGAGCATTTGATGTGCGAAGCGGTCCTACCGGACGGCAGACGTCCAAAAACCGTGCTGCTGATCGCCCACAACCCGGGAATCGAAAGCCTGGTCAACTATTGGGCGGGCGGTCAGACCCGAATGCCGACTGCCGCGGTGGCGATCTTCCAGTGCGAACCTTTGCGACCGGAAGACCTGACCGGCCCACGCCCTCGGCGACTGCTCGCGATGGGACGGCCGAAAGAGATCGACCTTCCGCTTGAGGATCAGGAACCGATCGAGCGTCAGGGTTCGCCAACGGACGAGCCGAGGTGACGCCGGGTGACCTGACTCCTTTTGACTGGGGTGTTGTTGTGACCTCGGTGATCGGCCACTTCGGGCTGCACTTGGCCGCCTTCAACCGGATCAATGCCACCGGCTTATCCAGTCGGATTGTGAAACGGGTCTCGTTGGGGCTGATTTTTTCCGCGCTGTTGGTCCCCCTGTGGGCGGCTAGGACGTTCGCGACGACCGCGGGAGTGGTACCGTTGGACGGGAATGCCCACGACAGCCTTGCCGGCTGGCAGGCGTTCCCACTGGGATGGATCGTGTACGGGTGCATCTGTTTGGCAAGCACGCTGATCCTCGGCATTCCCTGGCTGTTAGCCCGGCCGATCTTCGGGATCGGGCACGTCCGGGCGGACCGGCAGGTCGAGGTCGTGCGGCTGGATCGGCTGATGGATCCGCCGGCCACGCTGAGCGGTCGCTCCCATTGGTGGGCAAAAATCCCCGGCAACCAAATGTTGGAACTGGCGGTGGAGCGGATCGATTTGCCGATCATCGGGCTGCCGACGGGACTGGACGGCTATCGGATCGCGCAATTGAGCGACCTGCACTTCACCGGCCACGTGTCCCCTGCCTGGACCACGGAAGTGGTCAGCCGGATGAACGACTGGAGACCCGATTTGGTCGCCCTGACCGGTGACATCATCGACTCCCCTGAGTGCATCGACTGGTTGGCAGAGGCCCTTGGGCATGCGGAAGCCCGCGACGGCCGTTACTTCATTCTCGGCAACCACGACGTCCGCAAGGTCTCGCCCGAGCAGGTGCGGGAAGCGATGCGCACGTTGGGCTGGACGGATGTCGGCGGCCGAGCGGTTCCGGTGTTGCTTCGCCGGGAACAAGACACGGTCGGGTCGGCGGGGGTCGCCACGCTGATCCTTGGCAACGAAGCGCCTTGGGGCCCCGCACCGCAACTCGATCAGCAGGCCCCGATCGAGGGGAGCGAACCCCACTTTCGGCTGCTGCTCTCCCACAGTCCCGACCAGTTCGGTTGGGCACGACGGCACGGAGTACAACTGATGCTCGCCGGCCACACTCACGGCGGTCAGGGGCGGTTGCCACTTATCGGTCCGGTGATCAGCCCGAGTTGGCACGGCAGTCGGTACGCCTCCGGCGACTTCTATCGGGAACCGACAACGCTCCACGTTTCTCGGGGGCTCAGCGGCACGCATCTGATGCGGGTCCGATGCCGCCCGGAATTGTCGCTGCTAACGCTTCGACGAGCTTCCGTTTGATCGCGCTCGCTTCCGGCCTGGCAAGCTGATCCTTCGGTAACCGGAGCGAATCGGCACGTTTTCAAGCGGCGCGACGTTGCGGGGTCACACCCTCACCGCTGTCCGCTTGGTCCTCAGAGTCCGGGTTGGCAGCGCCGGCAGGCCGACCAGCAGAAGCGGTCGTGGCGGGCATCGGCAAGGTCGCGGGGGCGTCCGACGGCTCTTCGCGGTCCGCTTGAGCACCCTGCTCCATTGGAGACGCTTGCCTCGACCGCCAGACGGCGGCCCATTCGTCTACCTGACTGCCGTGCAGACAGATCATCAACTTCCCTTGGAGGTCACGCAGTTTGACCTCGTCTTCCTCGAGAAACCAGACGGCCGCGTGCTCGGGAAACCGAAAGCGGCGGCCACAAAAGCAGCCATCTTGGATCAACATCGCCTCGCCCGCCGGATCGGCGGCTCGGGGTTTTTCCGGCAAGTGGGTCAACAGCCAACCCCGCAGTGCGTCTCGGACGGCGGACAATCTTTGAGAGTTTGTCATCTACGATCCGCAGGTCCGTCAGGAAAAATGCTCAGGGGGCAGGCGGCGTTGCCCCCGCGGCGAGCGTCTACCGATATGCTGGTTATCGGCAGCGGGGGCGGTTGATCTGTTAAGAAAACTCGTTGTTTGGCAGACTGAAGGCCAGGGTCCCTTTGAACAACCGGTGGCGGGGCCCGGGCCGATCACCCCAGGGCACAGCCAGGCAGTCGATGAAAACCTTGTTGAGTGAGCAGGAATTGCGAATCGGTGTCGAGCGATTGGCGAAATCGATCGACGATTTTTACGGCGTGTCACCGTTGACGGTGATCGCGGTGATGACCGGTTCACTCGTCCTGTTCGCCGACCTGATCCGTTTGCTTTCGATGCCGCTGCGAGTGGGGGTTGTGCAAGCCAGCAGTTATCGTGAGGGGATGGCATCCGGGGAACTGCATGTTGATCGGCGGATGATGATCGATGTCTTCGGGCGCGACGTGATGTTGGTTGACGACATTTTTGACACGGGAAAGACGTTGGATCGGCTACATGACGAGATTCGCGGCCTGGGGGCGAACTCGGTGCGTTCGGCGGTGCTCTTGAAGAAAATCCGTTCGGTCGAAGTCGACCTGCGGCCAGATTTTGCCGCCTTTGAAATTCCCGACGAGTTCGTCGTCGGCTACGGATTGGATTACCGAGACCACTTTCGCAACCTACCCTTTTTGGGCGTCTTGGAGCCGAGTGATTTGGAGTCGATGGCGTGAACCAGAATCGGCTTGGGTCGGCTGACCGGATCGGATGAAGCGTGATCGAATCCCCTCGGATCTTGATGGTCAGTCGTCATTACTGGCCGCACCTGATGATCGACTCAGCCTGCCGCGACCTGCGGTTGGCGGACGCCCTCCGTCGTGCCGGCATGCGTCTGGAGGTCTGGACACCCCGCTTTTCGGCGGACTGGTCCGAGCGTTTGACACATCGCGAACTGGTCATCCATCGGCCATTGATCGCACCGCGTGGGACTTGGGCAGCCAGACGCTACGCCCGACAGGTGCGGGAGTGGTTCGAAACCGACGGGCGTGATCATGACATCTGGTTGTGTACCGGACTGGGTGAAGAATGGAGTTCGCTCACCCGAGCGGCAGGGAGCGACCGAATCCGCAAATTGCTTTGGCATTCGGGGACGGGTGAGGCTGCCGACCACGCGATCTGGTCCGCCGCGTGGGGACCGCGAAAACTGCTCGGCGAGTTGAACCGAGCGGACGGGATCATCGTTTCGTGGGCATCCGCTCAGCGGGAATTGCTCGGGCTGGGAGTCCCCGCGGGGCGTTTGCGGCGGATCGATATCGGTGTATCCGCCAGCGTGACGAGCGGTGACGGCGGCGGTGAACCCGGCGGCTCGTCCGGGGCACGGACGCAGTCGGCACGCTGCTTGGCTCAAGCCAACGCCGATCTCGCTGTGGAGCATGACACGCTGGTCATCCTGGCTTGCGGGCGGATGGGCACCGAAGGCGGGATGTTACCGCTATCCCGAGCCTTTGTATCGCTGGCCGAACGGTGGGGAGACTTGCGGTTGTGGCTGGTCGGCGACGGGCCGCTACGGGACACCCTGCACCATTATTTTCGTCAGCAGGGCGTGCGGCAGCAGGTCGCCATGCCGGGAACGTTCGTCGATTGGGAAGACGTTTTTCGCGTCGCTGACATCTTGGTCCTGCCCTCCTTGGCGGACGGGTTGGAAGATTTGTTGCCCACGGCCGTCGGGGCAGGAATCCCTTTGGTCGTGGCTGACGGGCCGGACATGCGCGCTTTTTTTGCCGGTAGGGAACGGGGCGTCCTCTGGTTCGCACCGGGCAAAGTCGATCAACTTCGGACCGCCATTCAGTCTTGTCTGATCGACCGGGACGGCCGCCGGGAGGAGGCTCGGCAATTGCGTCGGGCATGGCTTACGCAACGCCCCTACCAACAGACGGTCACGGAATTCATGAGGCTGATCGACGGACTGGTACGGGCCGCGGACGAATCGAGTTTTGGTGGAGTGGGAACCCGGTCGCCGACGGCCCCCAACTCAACCGGCGGCAGGCCACCAGGTTCCGAATCGGGCAACTCTCAGGCGGCAAGCCCGCTGTCCGGAGGAGTCGCCGCGGCCAGGCCCCCATCGGCGGCGCGACGACCGTTCTTTTAGTTTCGCAGTTCAGGTTTTTTATGCAGAGCAGGTTAATTGGGTCGGACGATAACGCAGGAGGTGAGCGAGTCGCAGAACCAGACGGTCCCGAATTGCGGGTTGCCCTGATCATCCCGTCGCTCGATCGGGGCGGTGCGGAAAAGCAACTCTGCCTGCTGGCAGCCGGGTTGCCGCGGCATGGCATCGTCCCCTCGGTCATCGTGCTAACCCGCGACGGACCGATGCGGTCGTTTCTGGTTGAGCATGAGATCGAGCATCGGGTGATCGGCAAGCGTTTTCGTGCCGACCCCCGATCGTTCTGGCGTCTGCGTCGGGCGTTGAAGCGGTTAGCCCCCGGGGTCGTCCACACCTGGCTATTCGCCGCCAACGCTTATGGTCGGGCGGCTGCGAGGCTAGCCCGGGTGCCGGTCATTTTGGGAAGTGAACGTTGTGTGGACCTGTGGAAAACCAAGTCGCAATTCGCGATCGACCGGTTTTTGGCGGCCGGAACCGCCGGTCTGACGACCAACAGCCCCGGTGTCCGAGACTTTTACGCGGCGCACGGGATCCCGGCCGATCGCTTCACCTTGATCCCCAATGGAATCCCGCTGCGGCAGACGCAAGAGATCACCCGAGAGGAAGCGTTTGCTCGGCTCGACGTCGACCCGTCGCGGCGGTTGATCCTCGCGATCGGTCGGCTGTGGCCACAAAAACGCTATCGCGACCTGATCTGGTCGGCCGAACTGCTCGCCACGCTCCGCCAGGACTGCACGCTGGTCATCATCGGGGACGGGCCCCAAGCGGACGAGTTGTTGCGGCATCGCGACGCGGTTTCTCATCCCGAGCATGTGCGGTTTGCGGGGCACCGCGACGACGTTTCGGAATTGCTGCCACACGCCGATGTGTTCTGGATCGGCAGCGAATACGAGGGCCAGAGCAACGCGTTGATCGAAGCGATGCAGGTCGGCCTGCCCGTTGTGGCGTCGAACATTCCGGGGAATCGCGACCTTGTGACGGCAGAGCAAACCGGCCTGTTGGTGACCGTCGGTGACCGCGCCGATTTCGCCCGTCAGACGCAAAGATTGCTGACCGACGCCGAGTTGGCGCAACGGTTGGGCTCAGCGGCTCGTCGAAAAATCGCGGAACAATTCGACGTCGACCGAATGGTTGCGGCTCATGCGTCGCTGTACCGCCAACTACACCAGCAAGCGACCCGGCGTCTCACCCGCCCGGGATGAGACGCCTTCGAGCCGAGGGAAGACCGAATCGCATCGAAACGGCCTGATCAGCGGTTGCCGCGTTTGGCCTGATTGCGTCGGCCTTGGGAGGAGACGTGCCCTTGGATTCGGGTCGCACCGCTACGGCTGACCCGCCTCGCCTTGGCGGCGGTGGTGGCCTTCAGATTCCGTTTCTTGTCGGCCGAGGAGAGCGAGTCGCCGCCAACGGGGGGACGACCGGCGGCCATGGCAGCTGCGGCCAAGCCTTCCGTCGGTGCCACCGGGTTGACGGGGGGCGGGGCATCTCGTTTGGGAGGAGTCTTTCGCTTGGGCGGTTTCCGTGTGGCCGATGCTTTCTTGGCGGCGGGTTTGGCCTTCGCCGCAGGAGCCGCTTTGGTCGCCGACTTCTTCTTCGTCTTGGCAGCCGGCTCGGGTGCGTTCAACATTTCGGTTTTCTCGGCCAGCTTGCCGCGAACCTCTGCCCGGCTTTGGCGATGCTCGGCAGACCGCTTCGGTTTGGTGACCCGCTTCGTTCCGGTCGATTCTTTGCCGGGCTGCGGTTCCAGCTTGGACAAACGCTTCTCGAATCGAGTGAGCGCCTCGTCGAACAGCTCCGCCTTCTGCTTGCTGCGGAGGTTAGCCGACTCGAGCTTTTCGGGGTTATCGATTTTGGTGCCACGCCTCTGCTCGTGTTTCAGGTCTCTCCATTTATCACGAAGCGTTCGCGAGCGACGGATCGCGGCGCGGAGTTGTTTGGCATCCAGAGAGCCGATTTGTCGGGTGGTGCTCTTGAGCACCAAGTCGAGTTCGGCCTGGGTACAGATTTGGCGAGCCTGAGCGACGCTGATGGCCACGGCAACAACCTCTTCGGATAGAAGAAAAGTGACTGGGATTCGATCTGAAAACGACCTTCCGCCGCGGACCTCCGGTCCGCCGCTCTAGTGTGGCGAATTCTGCGCAAGTGGCAAGCTGACTGAATGACGGAACGAGGATCGCCGGGCGTCGGTTCTGGCGTTGCCAGAAACCGAAATCCGAATCACACTGTTCTGCTGTCGGCGGACGGCGCCTCGCGGGGCCTCCCACAACCTACACTCGGCCCTCAAGCCGGTCGTCAGCCCACCACCACCGCTCCTCCCACTTCGTAGCCCCATGTCCGATCGTAGCCCCATGCCCGAACTCAACCGTTACAGCCGTCGCATCACGCAACCTAAAAGCCAAGGCGCTTCGCAAGCGATGCTCTACGCGACGGGGCTGAGTCCTGAGGACATGAACAAAGCGCAGGTCGGGATCGCCAGCGTTTGGTACGAAGGCAACCCGTGCAACATGCACCTGCTGGACTTGGCCGCGCATGTCAAGCAAGGGGTCAAGGAAGCGGGCCTGATCGGCATGCGGTTCAACACGATCGGCGTCTCGGACGGGATCTCGATGGGCACCGAGGGGATGAGTTACAGCCTGCAAAGCCGAGACCTGATCGCCGATTCGATCGAAACGATCATGGCCGCTCAGTGGTACGACGGCTTGATCGCGATCCCGGGTTGCGACAAGAACATGCCCGGATGCCTGATTGCGATGGGACGATTGAATCGCCCGGCCTTGATGGTTTACGGCGGGACGATCAAACCGGGGCATCACCGAGACCAGACGCTGGACATCGTCAGCGCGTTCCAGTGTTACGGTCAGTTCATCTCGGGCCAGATCAGCGAAGAGGAACGGGCCGCGATCGTCCGACACAGTTGCCCGGGGGCAGGGGCCTGTGGCGGGATGTACACGGCGAACACGATGGCATCGGCGATCGAGGCTCTCGGCATGTCGCTACCGTATTCCGCGACCCTGCCGGCGGAGGCCCCGGGCAAGCACGAAGAGTGCCGCCAGGCCGGCCACGCGATCGCCGAATTGCTACGACTGGACCTCAAGCCTCGCGACATCATGACCCGCGCGGCTTTCGAAAACGCGATGGTCGTGGTGATGGCTTTGGGCGGCAGCACGAATGCGGTTTTGCACCTGATCGCGATGGCCCGTAGCGTCGACGTGGACTTGGGAATCGACGATTTCCAGAGCATCAGCGACCGGATCCCCATGCTGGCGGACCTCAAGCCGAGCGGCCGGTTCGTCCAAGAAGACTTGCATGGCGTCGGGGGCACACCCGCGGTAATCCGTTACCTGCTGGAAGAGGGGATGCTGGACGGATCTTGCATCACGGTCACCGGCAAGACCTTGGCCGAAAACGTCGCCGATCTGCCCGGTTTGAAGGCGGGCCAGAAGGTCGTTCACTCCGTGATGGCGCCGATCAAGAAAACGGGGCACATTCGGATCCTTCGTGGCTCGCTCGCCCCGGACGGCGCGGTCGCCAAGATCACCGGGAAGGAAGGGCTGCTGTTCAGCGGCCCGGCCAAGGTTTTCGACAGCGAAGAGGAAATGCTGTCCGCGTTGGAAGCGAACCGCATCGTCAAGGGTGACGTCGTCATCATTCGCTACGAAGGCCCCAAGGGCGGCCCGGGCATGCCCGAAATGCTGACGCCGACCAGCGCCATCATGGGAGCCGGCCTGGGGTCGGACGTCGCGCTGCTGACCGACGGCCGATTCAGTGGCGGTTCCCACGGGTTCATCGTCGGGCACATCACGCCGGAAGCCCAAACGGGCGGGCCGATCGCCTTGGTTCGGGACGGGGATCGGATCACGATCAACGCCGAAACCAATTCGCTCGACGTCGAGGTGGACGAAGAGGAGTTGGAGCAGCGGCGAGCGGCTTGGACCGCACCGCCGCTTAAGGCGACCCGTGGGACGTTGTACAAGTACATCAAAAACGTAAAAAGCGCCAGCGAAGGTTGCGTCACTGACGAATGAACGGGTGACGGGCGACCGCGACGATCTCGCTCCGATCACGTGGCCGCTGACCCAAGTTGCACCGGTGCGGGTGCGTCGTGGCCACCGTTCCGACCCGTCAGGTACGCCCCCGCGATCGGCCGCTCCGTCGGCCGCTTGATCGCCCGGCGACAAAACCGCCGGATCAGAGCCGATCGAGGTAGCGATTGACGACGGCCTCGAGCCGTTCTTGACGGCCGCTGACGTTGGCGTCCGCCTCGCCCTTTTCCAGCATGTACTTTTCCAGGTCGGCGAAGCCGGCTCGCCCCGCCTCGATCTCAGCGCCGACGCCTGTATCCCAACTCGCGTAGCGCCGGGCGATGAACCCGTCCAACGCGTTGTCGGCGCGGATCGCGGCGGCGATCTTCAGCCCTTTGGCGAAGGCATCCATCGAACCGATGTGGGCGTAAAACAGGTCGATCGGCTCGAACGATTCGCGGCGTACCTTGGCGTCAAAATTGACCCCACCGGACGCCAGCCCGCCGTGCTTGAGGATCGTCAACATGACCTGGGTCGTCAGGTAGTAGTCGGTCGCGAATTGGTCGGTATCCCAACCCAGCAACAGGTCGCCGGTATTGGCATCGATGCTGCCCAATGCCCCTTGGATGCCGGCGTAATCGAGCTCGTGCATCATCGTGTGGCCAGCCAGGGTAGCATGATTGGTCTCGAGGTTGAGCTTGAAGTGATCCAGCAGGTCGTATTGCCGCAAGAAGTTCAAGCAAGCCGCCGCGTCGCTGTCGTACTGGTGCTTCGTCGGCTCTTTCGGCTTGGGCTCGATCAGGAACGGTCCGGTGAAACCGATCTGCTTGGCGTGGTCGATCGCCATGTGAAAGAACTTCGCCAGGTGATCGAGTTCCCGCTTCATGTCGGTGTTGTAGAGGTTTTGATAGCCCTCCCTGCCGCCCCAGAAGACGTAATTTTCGCCACCCAGGCGATGGGTGACCTCGATCGCCTTCTTCACCTGGGCGGCGGCGTAGGCGAAGACGTCGGCGTTGCAACTGGTCGCGGCCCCGTGCATGAACCGAGGGTTGCTGAACAGGTTCGCCGTTCCCCACAGGAGTTTGACGCCGGAGCGTTTTTGTTCTTCCAGCAGCACATCGGCGACGGCATCGAGATTATCGTTGGATTCACGTAGGCTGGCACCTTCGGGGGCGACATCGCGATCGTGGAACGCGTAAAACGGGGCTTGTAGCTTTTCGAACAGCTCGAAGGCGACACGGGCCCGGCGGCAGGCGTTATCGACGCTGTCGGTGCCGTCTTCCCAGGGACGCAGAGCCGTACCGGGACCGAACGGGTCGCTACCGGTACCACGAAAGGTGTGCCAGTAGACAATCGAAAACCGCAACTGGTCACGCATCGATTTCCCCTCGACCAGTTCATCGGGGTTGTACCAACGGAAGGCCAGCGGGTTGTCGCTGTCGGGGCCTTCGTACTCGATTCGGGGGATTTCAGGAAAAGCGGTCATGATGATTCCGGCGCTGCAAGGCGGGTAGATCGGGAACGAAGTGGACTGGACGATGAACGGGTATCGGCCAGAGAAAAGCGAACGAACGAGGCCCGTCAGTATCGTTTTCGGGGCAGTCGTTCACAACAGGGCCACAGCGAATCGTTCGGACTTGGCCAAAGTTCGAACGTGGCCAAAGCGGAACGCTCACAACGCGGAAGAAGAGTAGCGGAGAAGTCAGCATGCTTTTGAATCGGGAGCCGAGGGGCGGAGCGGCTCTGCCGGCGGGCACGGGTCACCAGCCTACTCGACCATTCGCGGAGTGGGCCGAATCGGCCTTGCGTGGAGTCGGCGGCGGGGCGTTGATCCTGTTGTCGCTTTACATGGCGTGGGATTACGGCGGCGTGCTGGCCTGGAGTCAATGGTTGGAGGTAAGCGTGTTGGCGGCCATCGGGGTGGTCGTCCTGCCGATCGGCTGGCTCACATTGCGTCGATCGGGGCCGGACGCCGGTTCGCTCGGCATGCTGGTCATCCCCTGCCTCGCACTCGTCGCCTGGGGCATCGCCTGGCTTCAAACCGTCCCCCGCTCCCCGACCTGGGCACGGCTATTGTCCCCCGGGTCAGCAAATATCTATGAAAGCTGGATTCCGGGGGAGTTCCGCGAGCGGTTGCTCGACGCCCCCGGGTTGGCCGGCACGATCGCCCGCGGCGACCACCCGCTGAGCCTTTCCGCCGACCTCACGCGGGAGGCGATGACCGGCCCGGCGACCTTCGCCGCTTGCAGCCTTTTCGCCGCGCTGCTGATCCGTTCGCGGCGGGCTGTGGTTGCCACCCTGTTTTCGATCGCGGCCTGTGGCGGAGGGATCGCCTTTCTGGGAATTTCGGACAAGGTGCGGGTCTCGGCCGGTGGTTTCAGCGACATGGTGATCACCGCCCAAGCCGCATTGGCCGCCCCCTTCGGCCCATTTGTCTGTCGCAACAACGCGGCCGGCTATTTGAACCTAACGCTCGCCGCCTCGATCGGCCTGCTGGTCTATGCGGTCCAGCGGCACGCGGCGCGGAGCCGATTCGGCGGCAGCGGTTACGACGCGTTAGGAGCGGATAGCGATCAGCCGAACGGGGGTAAAAATGGCCAGGCCTTGACCGCGGTGCGGTCGGCGATCCTCCAGATCGACCCGCTGACGGTCATCAGTCTGCTGCTCGGCATCCTCAGTTTATCGGGTATTTTGGCGACTCAGTCGCGTGGGGGGGCGTTGGCCGTCGTTGGCGGCCTGCTGCTCAGCGGCCTGATGTCCGGCAGGTGGGGTTCCAGGGCCTTGCTGCCGCTAGCGACCTTGGCGTTAGTCGGAGCCGCCGTGGCACTGCTCCATTCGCTGGGGATGATCCAAGCGGTTGGCGAGCGGTTGAGCACGATCGTCGATTCGGGAAGCTCGGCGACAGGGCGGCTGAATCACTGGTCAGACGCCTTAGTCGCGGCCCGCCACTACTTACCGACCGGGGCCGGCTTGGGGACCCACCGCTACGCTTATCTTCCGCATCAAGAACTCAGCGGCGCGGCCTGGTTCGTCAACGCTGACAACCTGTTCGTCGAGTGGTGGGTCGAGGGGGGGCTCTGGCTACTCGGCCTGGTGGCACTCGGTACGATCGCCTTCATCCTTCGACTCCGCGTTCTAGCTGAAGCCCGCGGCATCCCCCAAGCTACCGCCCTGATGGTCACCGGCTGGTTCGTGATCGGTTCCCAACTGGTGAGCCAATTTTTTGACTTCGGGATGCTGTTGCCCGCCTTGCACCTGACCCTCGCGATCCTCGTCGGGGTGACCTTTGGCGTGATACTCCCGACGGCCTTCGGGAGCCAAGCAACGGCCTCAACAGATCCCGCCAGGAACCCTCGCCCGCGGCGATTCGTGGCACGGCTTGCCGAGCGATTCCCATGGCGACGGCCGGGACGGATCGGTAAAGCCCAGGGTGGGGCAGGGGTGACGGTCGCCACCGTGGCGATCGGCATCGCCTTGGTGGTTCCGATGACGTTCGCTCATCGGACCATGTACCAGGCGTCGATCGACCGCCATCGCATTCAACAGTTGAGGCGGATCCGTTGGGCCGAAAGCGAATTCACCGCAACCCGTTTGCCCCTGGCGGAGTGGGCGGCGGAATCCCAAAACCCGAACCTGCATTCGGCGTTGGCTAAGGCGATCCTCGGTTCGGAAGCGGCGATCGGGGAAGCCGCGATCCGTGGCATGGAATCCGATCAGTACGGCGATCCGAAAGTGGACGCCACCATCGCGGCCCGGCGAGCGGTCTATTACCTCGATGCCGCCAAGCAGGGCCTGCCGCCGGAGAGCGTCCTGTTGCCTGGTCAATCCGCCGAGCAGATTCGGGAGGCGAGGCGATTTGCCATGACGGCGTTGGTGCTCTGCCCGCTGCACGACATCGCCCGCTACCAGGCGCTCGAAACCGGCTTTATCGACGGAGAACTGCCGGTGACAGCGAGCGAACTGGTTCGCCAATGGACCCTGCTGCGGCGGGGCAACGCGGATGTTCTGCAAATCGTAGCCAGGGTCGCCATGATCCATCCTGGGGGAAATTTAGCGAGAACGGTCGTTCGCCGCGTCCTCGAGATCCAACCCGGTTTTGCGTCGCGATATTGGCCGTTGCTGGACGTCCTGGGCGGCGTTTCGAAGCTGCCTGAAATCCTGCCGGACGACCCGCAACTGATCCTCGATACGATCAGCAACCTGAATTTGACGGGAACGTCGCGAGAGGACTTACTTGCCAGAGCGGACGAATCGCTCAACGCTCGCTTAGCGTCGACTTGGGAGACGCCCGCGGGGGCCGAATGGGCGATGCTGGCCAGCCGACTCGAATCGACGCGCCCCAACCCCGCGGCGGCGCTCGGATGGCTGGAACGGGCAGTCAAGTGGGACCCCTTCGATCTGAACAACCGACACGCATGGGCGCTCGCGCTCCAGCGGCAAGGCGAATTGACCAAAGCCTTGCAGCAAGTCGAATACTGCCTGAACCAGGAACCGGGTAACGCGAATTTCCAGCGGACTCGGGAGGCGATCTTGCAGGCCCTGCGCCCCGGCAACGCCTAACTCGGCCCAGGAAACGCCCCACACGCTCAGGGAAGCGTCCAGTTCGGGGAGCCGTCAACGCCCATTTTCTACGCCGGTTCTCCCCTTGGCCAAAACGGCTACGATCTGCGATAATCCGGCCGCCGGGGACGCCGAAATGAAGTGGCGGTCGTCCGGACGGTTCGGAGACCCTTTCCCAGATCCTACCCAGCCGACGACTCGATCTCCTCGGAAAACCGCCCTGGTGCAACGGACCTTGTCCGATTCCGGGTCGAGGTCACGGCGTCGCGGCGCACTGCAAATTTGGCTTCCATGTACAAGAACTTTTCTCCCGGGGCACTCGGGATCACCGGGCGTCAGAGCGAACTGATCGAACTCGCTCTGACTTATGGGTTCCGGGGATTCGACATCGACATGGCCGACATGCGGCGGCGTTCGTCGCGCAGCACTCCTGACGAGGCCTACAAGTACCTGCGGGCAACCGACTTGCAGATCGGCGGCTTCGACCTGGACATCGACCTGGATGCCGATGACGACGTCTACAAGACACAACTCGCGGCCTTGCACCCGACTGCGGATTTGGCGGTCCAGTGGAAGGCGAGCCATGCCTTCATCGACGTTCCCGCGGCGACCGATCGGGCTGCCTACCCGGAATATTTTGAGGTCATGCGGGCTCGGCTGACTCAAATCGCCGAGGTCTTGGGGGCCCGGAAGCTTCGGTTGGGAATCGGTTTCGACGGTACCCGAGGGGCCACGGAAGGGAAAGAGTTCCCATTCATTACCAATCCGGAGGGGCTGATCGCCCTCGTCAAGGCGCTACCAGCCGAGAACGTCGGGCTGATCATCGATTCCTTTCACTGGCTGGTTGCCGGCGGGACGCTCGACCAGGTCGCCGCCGTCAGCCCGGAAAAGATTGTCACGGTGCGACTGGGGTCTCTCGGCCAGGGTGTCGCCGCTGCCGAAGCGACCGATGCCGACCGGGTGTTGCCGGTGCTGGAAGGGCCGCTCAGCCACGTCGCGATCGTCTTGAAGCTGAAGGGGATCGGGTACGAAGGGCCCATCGGCCCCTCGGCCAGCGGCTTGCAGTACAAAGACGAGACCCGCGAATTCATCGTCAGCTCGGGGCAGGAGATCATCGACGCCATCCTGACCCAAGCCGGGATCGCGGTCCCGCCACGGCCGTGCGAGTTGGTCTCGCAGTACCCGGATGAGCCGGTGGTGGTCTGATGCAACTTGCACGGCCTCACGGCGAAGCTTCCTCACCAATGAGACCCTGCCTGGGATCGTCGAGGGCTTTCGGTCTGGTCGTGCTCCTGGGATCGATTCTGCTCTCTGCCGTCGCGAGCCCAGCGGCAGAGACCGATCCGGTTGCGACGGCCCGACTCGCATTGCCCGAAGCCGGCGTTTCGATCCCCGCCTGCGACACGCTCACCTGCGACCTAGATCCCAGTGGCGACGCTCAAGAATGCCTGACGGGTCTACGCTGGTCGCCACAATCCTTCGCGGTCGAGATCGGATCGGCGGTCGGATCGCATGGCGATCGCATGCTCTACTTTCCTTCGCCACTCCCGGCGGGTAATGCGATCCACGACCGGGTCGCGGTCGAGTGGTACGCGGCGCAGGGCGAGGCGGGTGAGTTGCTGAACGCCCCCGCGGTCGTCGTCGTGCATGAATCGGGCCGCAGCATGCCCGTCGGGCGATTGATCGCCCGAGGGTTGCGTGGACATGGCATCCATGCGTTGATGCTTCAATTGCCTGGCTATGGTGAGCGTCGAACGGAATTGGCCGATCGTCCCGAGCGGATGCTCGATTGGCTGCGACAAGGAATCGCTGACGTTCGTCGGGCCCGAGATGTTGCCGCGGTGTTGCCGGGAGTCGACACTTCTCGGATCGGGGTTCAGGGAACCAGTTTGGGCGGATTCGTCACCTCCACCGTCGCCGGTTTGGACAACGGTTTCGATCGCGTTTTCATCTTGTTGGCCGGCGGCCAACTCGACCGGGTCGTCAACGAGGGCAAGAAAGACGCCGCCAAGATTCGTGAACAACTGGAACGGCTAGGCATCCGAGCGGAGCAGGTGGCGGAGTTAGCCAGACCGATCGAGCCGTTGCGTTTGGCGCATCGGATCGATCCGGAGCGAACCTGGCTCTACAACGGGGCGTTCGACGACGTGGTCCCCCGGTCGAGTTCCTACGCTTTGGCCAAAGCAGCTCGGTTACCGGATTCGCACCACATCGAACTGCCGGCGAATCATTATACCGGAATCATTTTTTTGCCGGTGGTGCTGCAGCAGATTCGGGACGAAATGACCAGGTGAGCGCTGCCCCGATTCGGGGAAGCGAACGTCCAGGGTTGAGGACAACCGGTTATCCTAGGTCCATAGTCAACCTGCCGTTCCTCCTCTCAGGCGAGCCTTCCCATGAGTCCAATTTCGCATGTTTTCCGATCGCTATTGTTGCTTTCGAGCTTGCTCATTTTCGCCACCGACGTTTTCGCACAAGACGAAAAAATCCGCGTGATCGTCTTTGGCGCCCATCCGGATGACGCCGAATACAAGGCGGGCGGGGTGGCGGCTTTGTGGGCCAAGGCCGGCCACCACGTCAAATTGGTATCCGTAACCAACGGTGACATCGGACACTGGGCGATGGCGGGTGGCCCGCTGGCGAAGCGCCGAACGGCCGAATCGGCGTTGGTCGCCGAAAGGTTGGGAGTGGCTTCGGAAGTGCTCGACATCCACGACGGCGAGTTGCTACCGACCTTGGAAAATCGGCGAACGATCACCCGATTGATCCGAGAGTGGCAGGCCGACATCGTGATCTGCCACCGACCCTGGGACTACCACCCCGACCACCGTTATGTCGGGGTGCTCGTCCAAGACGCCGCTTACATGGTCGCGGTCCCATTCTTCTGTCCCGACGTCGCACCTTTATCCAAGAACCCCGTCTTTCTCTATTCGAGTGACGGATTCAAAAAGCCTTACCCATTTCGGGCCGACATCACCGTCGCGATCGATGACGTGTTCGAACAAAAAGTCGATGCGTTGATGGCGTTGGAATCTCAAACGTTCGAAGGTGGTGCACTCGGGAGCGCCGAAATCATGGCCGCCAACCCGCCGGCGAATCAACCGGAAGCTCGTCGCCAATGGTTGTGGGAACGCTGGGACCGGCGGCAGAGTGCCGAGGCCGACCGCTATCGCGATGGCTTGGCCCGATGGTACGGTGAAGAGGAAGCTGGAAAAGTCCGATACGCAGAGGCGTTCGAGATCTGCGAATTCGGCCGCCAGCCCTCGGAAAATGAAATTCGTACGCTGTTCCCCTTCTTGCCACAGCGTTGAGCTTCGTGGGACCGCTTCCCAGATCGTTGGGTCCCCGCACTCGGCAATCAGGAGCGGGCGCACGCTCGCCGACGATTGGGAACTGCCCGGTTCGGGCGAGATTAACCTGGCCAGCCAGCTAGCATGGAGTCAGGTAGCCTCGCCTTCCCTTCAGGAACCTGATGACGCCGCTCCGATCCCCCTTGCGAAAACCGGCTACCGTCGGTGGCCTCTCGGCCGAATCGGAGGGGGCGTTGACGGGGCGTGGTGGAATCAGCTTGAGCGGCACGAGTCCGGTGATGCGACCGGAATCGCCTGCCGAGCGACCTGCCGACGTGGCGGAGAATTTTCCGAAATCGGAACCGGAACCGGGCTCAGCAGCCCCATCTGGCATCGAAACCGGTACCGACGTTCGGACTGGGTCGACAGCGGCACAGGAACGAATCGGGCCGCTCGCGCCGTTCGCCTCTTCCACCTATCGGATGTTCTGGGCGGCCTCGTTGCTCTCCAACACCGGGACGTGGATTCACGAGATCGGTGCCGGTTGGCTGATGTCGACGCTCGACGGCTCGCCACAAATGGTCTCGGCGGTCCGAACAGCGATGGCATTGCCGATGATTTTGTTGGCCTTGCCTGCCGGGGCCTTGTCGGACCGAGTCGATCGCCGACGTCTGATGCTGGTCGTGCAGTGCTGGTTGATGGCGGTCGCCACCAGTTTGGCCGTGCTGAGTTGGCTGGACCGGATCAGTCCCTTCGGGCTGTTGGCGTTGACCTTTGCGATGGGGATCGGGACGGTCCTTCACGTCCCCACGTGGCAGGCATCGATCCCAGAGATCGTCGAGCGAAAGCAATTGCCTCAAGCGATCGCCTTGGGCAGTCTCAGCTTCAACCTGGCCCGGAGTGTCGGTCCTGCGGTCGGCGGTCTATTGATCGCCGGGATCGGGATTTGGGCCGCGTTTGGCGTCAATGCGTTGTCCTTCGGCTTCGTCCTGCTGGCCGTCGTCTGTTGGCGTCGGACTCGGCAAACCACTGTCCCTGCGGACACCTTCATCGCGTCGATGCGCGATGGGCTGACCCTCGCGTTCGCGCCGGGGGAGTTGCGTTGGACCTTGATTCGGGTAGGGCTCTTCGTGGTGCCAGCCAGTTCATTGTGGGCACTCTTGCCTTTGGTGGCCCGCCAGCAGCTCGCTTGGGATGCCAGCGGCTATGGCTATCTGGTCGGTGCGATCGGCTTGGGCGCGGTACTAGGAGCAGCCTGGCTGCCGCGACTACGCTCGCGATTCGGCCCGGACACGACAATGCTGGCTGCCATGCTGCTATACGCCGTCGGATTGGCGATCATCTCGGCCTCCAGTTGGCGGCCGCTGTCGCTGTCCGCAGCCATGATGATCGGGGCAGCCTGGATGACGGTGCTCACGACGCTCAACTCGAGCGCCCAGTTCGCGTTAGCGGATGAAGTTCGAGCCCGGGGCATGGCCTGTTATCTTTCATCCATGGCGGTGGCAATGGCGTTAGGCGGTATTCTGTGGGGCTGGGTCGCAGCCGCTCACTCCCCAGGTTTCGCGTTAGCCGGAGCCGCCTGCGTGCTGGTCCTCGCCGCGCCGGTGGCCGCAGGTCGGGTGGGAAAGTAAAGACAACAATCGACGGGGCAGACATCGTGCCAGGGGCCGAGAGCGCCGAGTGCCGACCGTTCCGCTGATAAATCCATCCGCTCCTGGACCAACTGTCGCACCATGGCAACAAATCGAGGATGAGTACCGACTGTCCCCGCGCGAGCCATCGAAATGCCACGATCTTGGCATACTTTCGTGGCCTCCTCATCCAAATCAAACAACACCTCCATGTGGTCGCTCACGAAACCGATCGGGGCGATGACCAATCCGGTCAAATGCGCGGCATCGTCCAGGGCGGCGATCCGTGCGCAAACATCTGGCTCGAGCCATGGTTGCTGTGGCGGGCCACTCCGACTTTGGAACACCAGTTCCCAGTTTTCGACTGCGGCCCCCTCGGCAACCAATCGACAGGCCTCACGCAGTTGTTTCTCGTAGTCGCAATGATCTGCCATCGACATCGGAATGCTATGGGCGGTGAACAGGACCTTCGTTTGAGAAGTGCCGTCAATTTGTCGGACCGCGGCCTGAACCAGTTCCGACTGCGGTTCGATGAAGCCGGGATGGTTGAATCCCATCCGTAATTTGTCGATCACAGGGGCGTCCGGGCCGACCTGATCCCGGGCGGCCGCGATGTTCTCGCGGTATTGGCGACAGCCGCTAAAGCAACTGAACATGCTCGTAAAAAACGCCAACGTGCGACGACAACCGTCATCCCGCATGCGGCGAATCGTGTCGGGCAATAACGGGTCCCAATTCCGATTCCCCCAGTAGATCGGCAAGTCGACCCCGTGTTCGGCGAACTCTCGGCGAAGTGCGTCGATCAAGGCTCGGTTCTGAGCGTTGATCGGGCTAACACCGCCGAAATGCTGGTAATGCCCAGCAACTTCCAACATTCGCTCCCGAGGCACGTTCTTTCCTCGCAACACGTTTTCGAGAAATGGCATCACATCGTCGGGCCCCTCAGGCCCGCCGAAGGAAACCAACAGGAACGAATCGTAAGGGAGACTCTGTTCGGACATCAAAACTCCGACGGGGGGTTCGGGTGGCTCGGCGGCCGTCCGGCAGGGCATCGAATGCCGCCTGAAAACGACTCATTGCCATTGTAGGGGAGCCGGCGAGTCCCGGGGGATCAGGCTGGTCGACGGGGAATGAATCGACATTGACCCAAACCGCAAGATGGGTATATTCTGCGGGTGTGGCAAGATCGGCAAGCCAGCGGGGAACGGAGTTCCTTATCGCCTGCGTTGACTTCGCAGCCTTGCGGAACGAAGCGATAGCTGGTGACTTCCTTGGCACGCCCTCGATCCTATCGCAGCAACTTTAACGCCTAGCGGGCTCGGCACGCACGGAGGACGGATATCGGTCATGAGCACGAAGACGGTTTTTACTACCGGTGAAGCGGCGAAGATTTGCAAGGTCAGTCAGCAAACGATCATCCGTTGTTTCGACAACGGGTCGCTGAAGGGCTTTCGCGTACCGGGCAGTCGGTTTCGGCGGATCCCCCGCGACCAGTTGTTCGCCTTCATGAGAGACAACGGCATTCCGACGGACGCGTTGGAGAGCGGCCGCAAGAAATTGCTGATCGTCGACGACGACGAAGATTTGGTCGAACTGATCAGTGACGGTTTTCAGCGGGACGGGCGATTTGATATCAAAACGGTCAACAACGGCTTCGACGCGGGGATGGGTGTCCGTGAGTTTCGCCCAGACCTAGTCATCCTGGATGTGATGCTGCCCGACATCAATGGCAAGGAAGTATGTCAGAGGATTCGTAGCGATACGGCTTTGGACATGGTGAAAATCTTGTGCATTTCTGGAATGGTCGAGCGGGACAGGGTCGAGGAACTGAAGGCGGCGGGGGCGAATGACTTCATGCAGAAGCCGTTCGTGATCGACGATTTGGTTGCTCACGCCTGTGGTTTGCTCGATATGGAACGCGTCGTGTCGTCTTGAGTTGTGGCGGCACTTCGACCTTCACCGACGGTGCCGGCGGATGAATCGGCTGCCTAAACTCAAGTGGCAGGGCCTCGCGTGGAGTTTGCCGCTGTCTCGGCAAACTCGGGAATTGCTCGCTTCGCTACTGATCCGTAGCGGCGAAGGGCATGCGGAGGTGGCCAGATTGGCGGACCAACTCCGGCAGGACCCGGCCCTGTTCCTGTTTGCCGCGCTCTGGCGACCGCTGGACAACCGGGCGACGGTCCGCGATTTAGCGTGCCAACTTTGGAACGCTTTGCCGGGCGTGCTGGCCGCCGGGGAGGGATTCGAGCCGTCGGCCGCACGGCCCGATTCGACCGCCGCGGACTGCACGGTTCTCAACAAGTTGGGACGACGGTTCGCCCGCATGCCGATCGAGCGATGGTTGTCGGCTGGCGACGCTTGGCTGGAACTCGTCGGGCCGGCGGTCCCGGTCGCCTGGCGCGAGACCTGGCCTCAGATCGACGACCCGCGGACCGATGACGAGTCCGGGTTGGTAGCGGCAACCTCAAGGCAGCTTCTGGGGCAAAACACCGGCGAAACGCCGGATTATCGTCCGGGCGAACTCGATCTGTCGCGATTGGCGAGGCAAACGGCGCAGTTAATCGATTGGGAACGGCGTTTCGAACGGGCGGTCGAAACCTCCAAACGGGCCGCGGTGCAGCAGTTCGCCTACGGCTTGAGTCACGAGATCAACAACCCGCTAGCGAACATTTCGACCCGCGCTCAACTGCTGATGAAGGACGAACCGGACGCACTCCGGCGGCGGGGGATGGAACGGATCGTCGAGCAGGCGATGCGGGCGCACGAGATGATTGCCGACCTGATGTTCTACGCCCGTCCGCCCCAACCGGTATTTGGCGAAGTCGACCCACGAGCAATGCTAGCAACGGTCATCCGGGACTCGTCAGCAATGGTCCGCGACCGCGGGATCGAATTGAGGCTGGTCGAGGGACCGCCGAGTTTGCGAGTTCGAGCTGACTACTGCATGTTGCTTGAAGCGACGCGGGCGCTGGTCCGCAACGCGATCGAGGCGATCGCTGCTGACGGGCGAGTCGTCCTTTCCTACGAGACGTCACCCGGCGCCGAAGGGCTCGCGACCGCAGACGATTTCGGCACCGTACCGGCCCAACTGCTGATCCGCATCGCCGACAGCGGGCCGGGTCTCAGCGAAGCGGCATCACGGAACGCCCTCGACCCCTATTTTTCGGGGCGTGAAGCCGGTCGGGGTCTTGGTGTCGGCCTTTGTCGTGCCGCGCGGATCGCCGAATTGCACGGCGGACGATTGACCCTCTCGACCGGACCGATCGGCTGCACCGCTAGCCTTCAGATACCGCTTGGGCGATAGTGTGCAGGCCCCCTCCGGGGCCGGGCGGCCTCCTCGACACGCGAGCCCCGAATCCACGCCGACCGCAGCCACCGACAGCTGACGGACCGAATCCCCCTGGAACAGACAGGTTCTTTGATGGCGCCGTCTTTTCGAGACCCCCGGCCCACGAGTGATTTGCCAAGCGAGGCGGTCGGCGATGATGAGCTGTTGCGACCGCAACCGGCGGATGAACCGCTGACGCTCGATGCCGGGTCCTCGGTCGGCAACGAAGAGCTTTACGGGGTCCTTCGCGACACGATCCAACGGCTGGAAGCGGATGCGACGGCACGTGGTGATCTCAAGATCCTTTCCCGAACCCTACGCGAGTTGCGGTACGCGTTCAAGGTGTTCCGGCCCTACCGTCGGCGGCGGAAAGTGACCATTTTCGGATCGGCGCGAACCCCTTCGGACCACCCCGACTACCTCACGACCGAACGCTTCGCGAGGGAAATGGCCGGGCACGGTTGGATGATCATCACCGGCGCCGGCGCCGGGATCATGGAAGCGGGGCACAAGGGTGCCGGACGAGAAGCTTCCATGGGGCTGAACATCATGCTCCCGTTCGAGCAGTTCTCGAACCCCTACATTCACGGCGACCCGAAGCTGGTGACGCTGAAGTACTTCTTCACCCGCAAGCTGATGTTCGTCAAGGAATGTAGCGCGGTCGTCTGTTCCCCAGGCGGTTTCGGGACGTTGGACGAGACACTGGAAACACTGACGCTCCTGCAAACCGGCAAACAGACCATGATGCCGGTCGTGTTGCTGGACCGTCCCGGGGGCAGCTACTGGAAGGACCTGGGGCAATTCTTCGACCGCCATTTGCTCTCCGAGCGGCTGATCAGCCCCGAGGACGTGCGGCTGTACCGGATCACGGACTCGGTCGAGGAAGCGGTCGCGGAAATCCTGACCTTTTACCGTGTTTATCACTCCAGCCGATATGTTCGCAATCGCCTCGTTTTTCGGCTCAAGCAACGCCTCAGCGACGAACGCCTGGACCAGCTTCAGCACCAATTCTCGGGCCTGCTGGTCGATGGAAAATTCGAACAGACCGGGGCGCTCGACGAGGAATCTGACGAACGGGAATTGGCGGGGTTACCGCGACTCAGCTTTCACTTCGACAGGCGGCAGTTGGGGGGGCTACGGATGCTGATCGATTTCATCAACGGATGATCGGTCCGCCCGCGTGGGGATTGCGGAACGGGTCAGCAGGAACGACGATTGGCCGCATCCGGCCCGCAGGTTTTTGCCCGACCGTTGTCGGCCATCCCGGACCATTTTCCACAGCGTCCCCAAATCATGACCGTCTTCGTCTTCGGACACCGCAATCCCGATACCGATGCGATTTGCTCTGCGATCGCCTACGCCGATTTCCTCCGCCGCACCGGACGACCGGATGCCGTGGCGGCATGCTGCGGACCGCCGAACCAGCGGACGGAGTTCGCGTTGAAGCGGGCGGGGCTGAGCCAACCGCGGATCATCATGGACATCCGCCCGGAAGTGGACGACATCTGTAGACGCGACGTCGTCACGGCGGAACAGACGGACGTCTTCTACGAGGTTTATCAGAAGATGCACGAGCATGCATTGCGGGCGATTCCCGTATTATGCAAGGGGAAACTCGTCGGCATCGTCACGCTCCTCGAACTGATGGAATTGGTTTTCCATGGCGGGGTCGACCCGATTCAGTCTCGCCAAATCAACAGCAGCCTCGACAAGATCAACTCCGTCTTGGGGGGAGAGTTCGAACTGGCGTTCGAGACCGAACGGATCGATGATTTGGTCGTCACCGTCGGCGCGATGAGCGCTGAAGGGTTCACTCAGCGATTGTCGATGTTCCCGGCCAATCAGTTGTTGGTCGTCAGTGGGGACCGACCGACGATCCAACTGCCGGCGATCGAATTGGGCGTCCGTGCGATCGTCGTGACGGGGGGCTACCGACTCTCCAGCGGCCTGCTGCAACTCGCCAAGTCCCGGGGCGTGTCGGTGATCTACAGCCCTTACGACACGGCCACGACGACGATGCGGATCAAGGCCGCACGCTCGATCGACTCGGTCATCCAACGAGATTTCGTCTCACTCTCACCGCGGGTGTCGGTCTCGAGAGCCAAGCAGCAGATCTTGCGATCGACCCAGCCGATCTTCCCGGTCGTCGACGGCGATCAACTGGTCGGGGTGCTCAGCAAAACCGACCTGGCCAACCCCGCCCGCCCGCAATTGGTCTTGGTCGACCACAACGAACTGGGCCAAGCGGTGCAGGGGGCCGACGAGGCCGAGATCCTCGAGGTACTCGACCACCACCGACTGGGTGGGTCGCTGCAAACGAGCACCCCGATCCGATTCGTCAACGAGCCGGTCGGTTCGACCTGCACGCTGGTCGCGGCAAAGTATCGGACCGCGGGGATCGAGCCGCCCGCATCGATCGCGCTCTGTCTGGTTTCGGGGATGATCAGCGACACCCTCTTCCTCCGCTCACCGACGACCACCGATGTCGACCGGGACATCCTCGAGTGGTTGCGCCCGTTGTGCGGTACGGACCTGGATCGGTACGCCAACGAGTTCTTTCAGATCGGCTCGGCGCTGCGAAATTGCACACCCGAGGACGTCGTCCGCGAGGACTGCAAACGGTTCGAGGACGACGGGGTCGAGTTCTCGATTTCCCAGATCGAAGAGATCGGTTTTGACCTCTTCTGGCAACGCAAGCAAGACCTGCACCGGGCGCTTGTCGAGATGGCAACCAGCGAGCGGCTTGCCTTTTCGGCACTGATGGTCACTGACATCGCGACCAACGGCAGCCTGTTGCTGATGAGCGTCGAACCGGCGGGCTGGGAAGAGATGAATTATCCGCACCTCGAGGACAACCTGTACAAGTTGGACAGCGTCGTCAGCCGCAAGAAACAACTCCTGCCGCTGATCCTCAGTCTGCTGGAGTCGCAAGCGGAAGCCACCCGCTGATGCCTGGCGGTAGGAGGTCCGGCAACCGTCCGCCGGCCCGTCCCGGACTGCCGCCGGCGGCCCCTGCAACAGCGGCGGAAAGCTGGCCCCCTTGCGGCGCAACCCCGCCTTCGGCTGCCCTCGTTCGCGCGTCGCGAAGAATCGTTTCTACTGTGCGACTTCCGACCGGTTCGTTTCCGTCATCCGTGGTTGCCATGACCAGCACCGTATCCGCCTTCCGAGCCGCCGACAGCCAACCGAACTTCCCGCAGATGGAAGAACAGGTGCTGCGGTTTTGGGACGAGTCCGATGTCTATCGCCGTTCGCTGGAGCGACGAGCAGATGCCCCGTCTTTCGTTTTCTACGAAGGCCCGCCGACCGCCAACGGCATGCCGCACCCCGGGCACTGCCTGACCCGCTCGATCAAGGACGTCTTTCCTCGCTACAAGACGATGCGTGGCTTTCGCTGTGTGCGGAAAGCCGGCTGGGATACCCACGGCCTGCCGGTGGAAGTGGAAGTCGGCAAAGAACTGGGGCTGCACAGCAAAGAAGAGATCGAGCGTTATGGGATCGAAGCCTTCATCCAGAAATGCGAACGGAGCGTCTGGCGGTACATGCAGGCGTGGCGCACCCTAACCCGCCGGTTAGGATTTTGGGTCGACTTGGACGAAGCCTACGTGACCTACCACCAAGCTTATGTCGAAAGCGTCTGGTGGTGTCTCAAAAACTTGTTCGACCGCGGGCTGTTGTACCAAGGGCACAAGATCGTCTGGTGGTGGGCTCAGGGCGGCACGGCGCTGTCGGCCGGTGAGGTCGGGGAAGGCTACCGAGACGTGGCGGACCCGAGCGTCTACGTCCGCTTCCGGCTCGTCGATCAGCCGCAGCGATCGCTGGTGGTCTGGACGACCACCCCCTGGACACTCCCCAGCAACCAATTCGTGGCGGTCCACCCCGAACTGACCTATCAGGTCGTGCGGGATACGGAGTCGAACGAGGAATTGGTGCTCGCCGATGCACTCGTCGACGTCGTCGCCCACAAGGCGAAGCGGCAATTCGAACGGATCGAGACCGTGTCCGGCGAGCGATTGCTGGGCCTGCGGTACACCCCTCCCTTCGACACCTTCGCCGCCCACGCCGGGGAGACCGGCCGCCTTCGGGACGGCGGTTCGCAAGCTCGCTATTTCCGCATCGTCGCCGCCGATTTCGTGACGACGGAAAGTGGCACGGGACTGGTACACATGGCGCCGGCGTTCGGCGAGGCAGACCATGAGGTGCTGGCTTCGGAACGTGAACGGTTCGCCGAAGGGCAGCCGCTCGAACTGTTCTGCGCTGTCGGCCCGGACGGAAAATTCACCCATTCGGTTCCGGAGCATGCCGGGGTATGGGTGAAGGATGCGGACCGGCCGCTGATCCGGCAACTCAAAGAAGCCGGTCAACTGCTGCATCAAGAGCAGTACGTCCACCCCTACCCGTTTTGCTGGCGGGCCGATCAAGACCCGTTGATCCAGTACCCTCGAAAGAGCTGGTTCATCCGCACCACGCGGTTCCGTGAAGCGATGCTAGCCAACAACGCCCAAATCGGCTGGCAGCCCGAACACATCCGCGACGGTCGATTCGGCAATTTCCTCGCCGCGAACGTCGATTGGGCATTGTCTCGCGAACGCTTTTGGGGCACGCCGCTGCCGATCTGGGTCTGCCAACAATCCGGTCGAGCCGAGGCGATCGCGAGCTACGACGAGTTGCTGTCCAAGCCCGGTGTGACCGGCACCGAGGCCTGGCTGGAGGCCAAGCGGGTGAACCCCGAATTGGTTGACGACCTGCGGGTTCATAAGCCGTACATCGACTCGGTGACCTACGATTCTCCGTTCGCGGCCGGCGCAAGGATGCAGCGGGTCTCCGAGGTCATCGATTGCTGGTTCGATAGTGGCGCGATGCCGTTCGCGCAGTTCGGCTGGCCCCATCACAACGACGAATTGTTCCGCGACCAGTTCCCGGCCGATTTCATCAGCGAAGCGATCGATCAGACCCGGGGGTGGTTTTACAGCCTGCTGGCGATCAGCACGATGTTGTTCTCCGACGAATCGGCCGCCGATGGCGAGGCGCAGAACGTCTCGATCGCGGGACCACACCCGTTCCGCAATTGCATCGTTCTGGGGCTGATGCTCGGCGAAGACGGCCAGAAGATGTCCAAGCAAAAGCGGAATTATCGCGAACCGACGGAAATTTTCGAAAAGTACGGAGCCGATGCCCTGCGTTGGTTTTTCTTCAGTGGCCAACCGCCCTGGACGGCGATCCGCTACCGCGAACAGTCGATCCGGGAATCGATCCCGGAATTCCTACTGCGGCTGTACAACGTGTTCAGTTTCTTCACGATCTACGCCGAGATCGACGGGTTCGATCCTGCCGAAGGGACTCGCCCCGGAGAGCAATTGGATTCGGCCGACTTCGCGTCGGCGGCCGGGTATCGGCCGGCGTCCGATCGTAGCGAGATCGATCGCTGGATCCTCAGCGAATTACACCAAACGATCCGGACCGTCACCCAGCGGATGGACCTGTTGGACAATTTCGGCGCGGCATCGGCGATCACCTCGCTCGTCGACGGGCTGAGCAACTGGTATGTCCGTCGCAGTCGAGACCGCTTCTGGGCCGCTGACAAGTTGGCGGTCGATAAACTCGACGCCTTTTGGACTCTCTACGAGGTGTTGGTCAGTGTCAGCAAGCTGATCGCCCCGTTCACCCCGTTCCTCGCAGAAAGTCTTTGGCAAAAGCTGCGAGAACCGCTGGCCCATCCGGCGACCGGTGACGAGGCGAAACCCGCACCGCTGGACAGCGTCCACCTCTGTGACTTCCCCACCGCCAATGAGTCGCTGATCGATCCCCAACTCAGCGGATCGATGCGGTTGCTGCGGGAGATCGCTTCGCTGGGCCGAGCGGCCCGGGCCGAAGCGAATCTGAAGGTCCGGCAACCGCTGTCGCGAGTCGAGGTGGTCCTGGCCGACGACACACAGATCCGGTGGCTGAAAAACCATGATTCGCTGGTCCGCGACGAGTTGAACGTCAAGCGTGTCGATTACACCACCCGCGGTGACCAATACGTCGAGTACCAGATCGTCCCCAACTTCAAGCGGTTGGGCCCGCGGGTCGGCAAGCGGATCCAAGCGGTCAAGGCGACCCTGGCGGACGCGGACGGTGGAGCGTTTTTGGCGTCGTTGCAAGCCACGGGCAAGGTCCGCATCGAGATCGCGGGCGAACCGCTGGAACTGTCCGACGAAGACATCGATATCCGGCTGTCGGCGCGGCCAGGTTGGGCCGCGGCGCAAGGGGCCGGTTGTGTCGTGGTGCTGGCGACCGAGTTGACCGACGAACTGCTCCGCGAAGGGATCGCCAAGGATCTGATCCGCACGATCCAAAATCTGCGCAAAGAGATCGGCTGCCAGTACACCGACCGGATCTCGGTCGGCATCGTCGCTCGCACACCGGAGGTCGCGACGGCGGTCCGCGAGAATCAGGCGTTGATCGCGGGCGAGACGTTGGCCGATGAAATTCTGGAGTTGGCGATCGAAGGCGGTGGCCGATCCGAATCGGATGACGCGATCGTCACCGTAGCGCCTCGCGAAGGCACGGCGCCTTAAGCTTGCCCCCCCTTCATCACCCCTTTTTGTCCCTCAGGTTTACCGATGACGATTCGCTTTGGCATGGTCGGCTGCGGCATGATTTCCAACTTTCACGCCCGGGCGATCGCGGACGCTCCCGACGCGTCGCTGACGGGTTGCTTCAGCCGTGACACGGACAAGACTCGAGCGTTTGCCGAGCAACATGGTTGCCGAACGTTTTCGAGTTTGGACGAAATGATCGCCGATCCGGAGGTCGACGCGATCACGATCTGCTCCCCCAGCGGCGCGCACTTGGAACCGGCTTTGGCCGCCGCCGCAGCTGGCAAGCACGTGATCGTCGAAAAGCCGCTGGAAATCACCACCGAGCGATGCGACCAAATCATCCGCGCGACCGAGTCCGCGGGCGTTAAGTTGGGCGTGACCTTTCAAAGCCGGTTTCACGAATCCGCCCGACTCATGAAACGGGCGGTCGAAGACGGACGGTTCGGCAAGGTCACCCTGGGGGATGCTTACGTCAAATGGTTCCGCAGCCAGGAATATTATGACAGCGGGGCTTGGCGGGGGACCTGGAAACTCGACGGCGGCGGGGCGTTGATGAACCAGGCGATCCATTCGGTCGACCTGTTGTTGTGGCTGATGGGGCCGGTCGCCGAAGTCCACGCTCGAACCGCGACGTTGACACACGAACGGATCGAGGTCGAGGATGTCGCCGTCGCCAACCTGCTGTTCCAGAACGGCGCCCTGGGTGTGATCGAAGCGACCACGACCGCGTTTCCCGGTTGCCTCAAGCGGATCGAGATCTCCGGCAGCGCCGGGACCGCGATCCTGGAGGAAGAAGACCTGAAGCAATGGCAGTTCGCCGAAGAATCGGCCGAAGACGAAGCGATCCGCCAACGGATGACCGACCGCACCAAAACCGGAGGCGGTGCGGGAGACCCGGCCGCGATCGGTCACCACGGCCACACCGAACTGTTCAATGAGTTCACGGCGGCGATCCGTGAAGATCGTGTGCCGTCGATCGACGGCACGGAAGGCCGACGCAGCGTCGAACTGATCGAAGCGATCTACCGCTCCGCTCGAACCGGTCAATCCGTTCGGCTGACGCCCCAGTAACCATCGCCAGGCTTGCCCCATGCCGATCATCGAGGTCCGCGAACTGACCAAATCCTATCGCGTTTACCGCAAACGCGAGGGCTTGCGGGCTAGCATGCGCGGCCTGTTCCGCCGCGAGTACACCGAGGTCGAAGCGGTCCGCGGGATCAACCTGCGAGTGGAAGCGGGCGAGTTCGTCGCTTTTCTGGGCCCCAACGGCGCCGGCAAAACCACGACGCTGAAGCTGCTTTCAGGCGTGATCAACCCCAGCGGCGGGACCGCGACCGTGATGGGCTTTGTCCCCTGGGAGCGACGCAACGAATACCGCCGACGGTTCGCCTTGGTAATGGGCCAGAAAAATCAACTCTGGTGGGACCTGCCGGCTCAGGAATCCTACCGCCTGCACCAGCAGATTTATGGCATTCCCGAAGATCACTTTCGCCGCACGCTCGACGAACTGACCGATCTGCTGGAGGTCACCCCGTTGCTGGGCCAACCGGTACGCGAATTGTCGCTGGGCGAACGGATGAAGATGGAACTGATCGCCGCCTTGCTACACTCCCCCGAAGTCCTGTTCCTCGACGAACCGACCATCGGCCTGGATGTAATCGCCCAACACACGATCCAGCGGTTTTTGCGGCAGTACCAGGAACGTCGCCAAACCACGATCCTGTTGACCAGCCACTACATGAAGGACGTCGCTGCGCTCTGCCAGCGGGTGGTGATCGTCGCGGGAGGCCTAGTCCAATACGACGGTTCGCTGGCCGGGATCGTCGACCAGTTTTCTGGCAAAAAGATCGTGACTCTGCAGTTCGCCGCCGGAAATCGTCCTGAAGACCTGGCTCGTTTGGGGACCATTCTAGAAACCCAATGGCCACGGGTCAAAATCGGGATCGCCCGGGCCGAGGTGCCTCGGGTGCTGGCCACGACGTTGCGGGATTACGCGATCGAAGACGTTTCCGTCGAAGACCCGCCGCTAGAAGACGTGATCGCCGATTTATTCCATCAGGTCAGTTGAACGATGGGCGATCCCCACTCCGCAACCTTCGCGTCAGAACCCCTCCCGCCGGTCGGCATCGGTGACCGGGTGCGAACTTGGTGGGTCATCATCCGCACGGCGCTTGCCGAACGGATGGCCTATCGTGGCGATTTCGCTCTCGGAACCTTGATGCGGTTCCTGCCGATCATCACCCAAATCTTTTTGTGGGGGGCGATCTTCGATGCGGTCCAGACGGCCGATCAGGGGGGTGCCGATTCCTCGCTGCGGATCGGTGGCTACAACTTCCCAGAAATGGTCGCTTACTTCTTGCTGACCATGGTCGCTCGGGCGTTTTCGAGCATGCCGGGCTTGGCCACTGGGATCGCGAACCAAGTTCGCCAAGGCGAGATCAAAAAATACCTGATCCAACCGATCGACCTCGTCGGGTTCCTACTGCTGACCCGCATCGCGCACAAACTGGCCTACTACACCGTCGCGATCGGGCCGTTCGCGCTCGTCTTTTTTTTGTGCCGTGGCTATTTCACAGACGGCCTGCCGCCGGCGCACGTGTTGATCGCCTTCGTCGGTTCGCTGGTGATGGGATTTTTGATCGGATTCTTTCTGGAAGCGGCGATCGGGATGATCAGCTTTTGGACGTTGGAGATCAATTCGCTGCTGTTGATCTTCATGCTGTTCAGCTTTTTCCTGTCAGGCCACATGTTTCCGCTGACCCTGCTGCCCGATTCGATCGGTTGGTTGGTCAATCTGCTGCCGTTGAAGTACCTGGCATTTTTCCCGGCGGCGATCTTTCTGCGCAAAATCCCCGACGAGGAATTGGCGGGCGAATTGATTCTCGAGGCCGCGTGGCTGGCGTTCTTCATCATCGCCTGCCGGTGGATGTACGCCCGCGGGGTTCGTCGCTACAGCGGTTATGGGGGCTGAACTCTTGATCCCGAACCGATCGCAAGCGGACGACTCCCGACGCCTCACCGGCACCTTGGCCGCGTCGCGTGCCGCGGAAAAAACGCCCGCCGGCAGCTGGGCCGCTGAAACTCGACGGTACCTGCGGGTCTTCCTCACGTTCGCCAGGAACAGCCTGATCCGCGACATGACCTTTCGCGCCGACTTCCTGTTTCACTGCATCAGCAGCGTAGCCTGGACGTTGATGAACGTCGGATTTTATCTGTTGGTTTTCCGCTTCACGATGATGATCGGCCCTGACACCGGCTGGGGGCGGGACGAGTTCTTCTTGTTTCTGGCGACGGTTTGGTTCATCAACAGCCTGGTGCAGGCCTTTTTCATCCCGAACGCGAACGAGTTCAGCGAACTGATCCGCACCGGGGGGCTCGATTTCGCGTTGTTGAAACCGATCGACACCCAATTCTTGATTTCATTCCGACGGGTCGAGTGGAGTTCCCTATCGAATTTCGCCGTCGGGTTGCTGATCGCCGGTATCAGCCTGCATGGCTTGGCGACCCGCGCCGAGTCACCAGTTTATCTCACGCCCTTGACGCTGAGTTTGTATCTGTTCTTCGTCGGTTGCGGTGTGGCGATCATGTACAGCCTGATGATCAGTTTGGCGGCGACCAGCGTGTGGCTGGGGCGAAACCAATCGCTCTACGACTTTTGGTTCTACATCACCAACTTCAGCCGCTATCCGATGGAGATCTACAACACCCCCTGGGGCCGGCCGCTGTTGGGCCTGTTCACGTTCGTGATCCCGGTGTTGGTGGTCGTCAACGTCCCCGCCCGCATCCTCGCCCGCCCGCTGAACCCGCGTGCGGACTGGGAATGGCAACTGGCCGTTTGGGCCGTGATCGCGACCGGGCTCTGCCTAATCGCCAGCCGCTGGGTGTTTCGACAGTCGCTCAAGAGCTATCGCAGCGCCAGCTCCTGAATCGCCTCAGCCCTGCACGATTTCAGAGATATCGAGCAGATGCAACTGGCGTCCTTCGCCGGTATGGGGCGAATCGATGCACAACCACTTTCCGTCCGGGCTGTGCCGCGGATGGGTATCGCACCGCCATTCACCTTTGTATTCCTCCGGCAGATGAAAACCGCCGAGCGACACACGCCGGCCGGTGGCGACCTCGTAGAGATAAACCTCCTGCAACCGTTGCGGCCCCTGCGGGTAGGTGTCGTTGACGATCCAGCGGTTTCCCGGCAGGTAGGTGCAGTGGCCGTCGCGGGTCATCACGCCTTGACCGACCACTTCCATTTGCCCCTGCTCGGCATCCTCCATCACGTAGAAGGCATCCCCGGCAGAAGGGTGCCTGGTCCAGGCCAGGATGTGCTCGGGGTCGCGCCAAATGAAATGCGAAACCATCCCGGCCCCCGGGTTGATCTCTCGCAAACCCGATCCGTCCAGCCCGATGGTGAACATCCGGGTTGACCAGCGGCCGGGCGTGGTTCGCCAGCGGTGCAGGAAAATCGTTCGCTTACCGTCGGGCGATACCAGCAGGTGATTGAACCAGTGCTTGCCCTCACCGAACCCGCCGGGGTAGGGGACATCGACGATGTCAGCCAATGAAACCAACATCTTGACTTCGCCCGTCTCCAGATCGATCCGCTGAATACCGATTTCCTGGGGCGACGTTCGGTCGGCCCAGGGGTCGGGCAAACCGGCATAGCCGTAACCGGGGCGAAGGTCGTTGATCCGCCGAAAATCGGTCGTGACGGCGTACTTGCCCAGCGGGCTGAGCGAATAAATCGCATGCGGCAACGTTTGGCGAGCACCGCTGAAGGCATCGACCACTCGCGAGACGAACCGGTCACCCTCCCGGTCGTTGTAGATCACTTGTGATTTAGAGCCCGGCACCCATTGCAGCATGCAGCCCTGTTGCCAGCCCCACGAGCCCGATTGCCCCAACGGAATCCAGCGATCGCCGTCCTGCAGATCGACCATTCCAACCTCGATCCGGTCTTCGCCGGTCGGCGAGCGGTGCTCGAAGTCGACCGCATTGCTCAAGCAATAACGAACGGTGGGATCGAACTGCAGTTTGTCGTAATACGCGAACCAGTGATATTTCGGCCCGCGCGTGATCGTCCTGACGGGAACTTTGGCTGCCGATTCTTGGGCCGACACCCGTGGCGGCGTCCCCACGAAAGGGGCCAGGGTCGCAGCGCCGAAGGCAGGCAGGCTCGTCCGAAGGAAATCGCGTCGCGTGGAGTTCATGGTGGAGGATCCGGTGGTTGGTTGGGGGCGAGCGTTGTACGTTACCTGGCCCGGATGCCCGGTTCAACCGAAGCGATGCCAGCGACGGCGTCAGGCATCGATCAAGACGGCGGCGACAATCACCGCACCCGTGATCGGTCGCTTGCTCGGGTCGGTAGCACCGATCTGGGCTAAACCGGTCTGCAGGACCGCGATGATCAGGACGCCCAATCAACGGTTGATCACGTTGCCGCGACCTCCCATCAGCCTGGTGCCGCCGATCGCCGCCAATGCGAGGCTGCCAGCCGCGTTGGGATCAACGGCAGACAACTGCGAAGCCTGAACGATCCCGTCCGGCTGTCCGGACCGACGAACGGGATGGTGACGCCTCCGGCCGCAAGCACCTCGGCATCGAACCGGTTGCTGATGTTGACCACGACAACCCCTTGCCGCACAGCCCGTCGCAACACCGGAACGAGGGCCTTCGAGTCAGCCGGGGCGATGACGATCGCGTCCCCCGCAGCAACCATCCCTTCGATCAACGCCACCTGACGACTGAGGTCGCGTTCATCCTTGATGCTGCCGAAAATCAATTCGTACCGCTCGCCGTTCTCGGCCTGATGGACCCGGGCCGCCTCCGCCATTGTGAAAAAAATCGTTGCCAGCGATTTCATCACCAACGCGCTCCGTGGTTTATCCGATTTCTTCTCGGCGCCGTCCGGATCACCCGAGCGGCCGCAGCCCGCCAATGTCAGCCGCACGCAGGCGAACGACAAAACGAGTTGACTCATGACCAGGTTCCGAAGCGAAGAAGGGAGAAGCAGAAACGGGACGTCCACTGATCGTCACCACAGGCCGGACGAAAAACCGAAGCGGGCTAGCTGACCGCCGCTTTCCTTCTCAATCCCTCGACGTCAGCCAGGGTTGGCAGCGAATCCCGCGCCCCGGGAATCGTGACCGCGTGGGCTCCCGCCAAAACCGCATGGTTGACCGCGCCGCGAAGATCGTCGCCCCACATCAGGCGGGCGGCAAACGCACCGGCGAAAGCGTCTCCGGCAGCCGTCGAATCGACAGCGGTCACGGCCGGGCTTGGAACCGACCAGACGTTGCCATCGACTTGCGTCGCCACGGTCACGCCACGTGCGCCGCGAGTCAACAGCACGCAACCGGCTCCTAGTTCGCAAAGTCGCCGAGCGGCAACTTCCGCTTCCTCATCTGTGTCCGCAGGCAGGCCGGTCAACGCGGCCGCCTCCGTTTCGTTCGGGCAGAGGATATCGACTCGAAGCAACTCGGGCGGAAATCTGCCCGGCGCCGGGGCCGGGTCGAGCAACACCCGCGCGGCGCCGCGGGCCAGTTCGATCGCTGCCAAGACCGTGTCCAACGGGATCTCCAACTGCAACATCACGAGATCGGCTTCCTTGAACAACGATTCCGCTCGTCGCACATCCGCCGGCTTGAGTTGGGCGTTGGCGCCTGCCAGTACCGTGATGGCGTTTTCTCCCGAGTCCTCGACGGTGATCACCGCCAGACCGCTGCGAGCCCCAGGTGTTGCGTACACAGCATCCGAACCGACGCCCTCGCGTCGCAGGTCTTCACGCAACTTCGCCCCAAAGGGATCGTCGCCGACACGACCGATCATGCGGACATCGGCACCCTGGCGAGCCGCGGCGACCGCCTGATTGGCCCCTTTGCCTCCCGGCACCTCGCTCAAGCTGTTTCCGTGAACCGTCTGCCCGGGACGTGGGATCTTGCGGCACCGCAGCACCCAATCCAAATTCAACGACCCGACCACCAGGATGTTGCCGGGACGCGTCAGGTGGACCTCCTCCATGCCCGTCGCTGGGGAGGAACTGGGCCTGCCGAAACGACGGTCTCGCGCCGCGGGTTGCTCCTTCATCGCTCCGCCGGCCCCATCACGTGCCCCCACACGGCATCTTCGGCCGCCCCCGCTTCCAAGTTCCGACGGTCCCGAAGCCCATGCCCGCCGGGGGCTTCCGCCGAGCCCAACCCCCCCCCGGCGCAGGTGCCACACCGTCGCGGACGGTTCCGATCGGCACTTCGCCGCGGCCGTAAAAGGTGTTGATCGCGTCGAAGAACGGCGCGGCCAACTCATGGCCCTTGGTGATCGTCACCGCCAAGAGTTCGCAACGCCCGCGAGCTCGCAAGGCAGGGGTCACCCCCAACGCCAACGCGTCATCCACGTCGTTGCCGATGTCGGTATCGAAGGTCAACGGGATGCGGGCCGGCGGCTCACTCGCGTTCGCGGACCACGGCAGCGAGCAAGCGATCAACCCAAAATCCGCCAGCCAAGTTGGCCGACAATGGCTCAGTACCATCAGGAGATTCTCATGAACGGAAAAAGCGGACAAGCGATTTGCTGGTTGTAGCCGCTCCCCTCCGAGACCGCCACATTTCGGCGGGCGGGCGCCCTGGAGTGACACGGATGCTCCTGGATGACAGTGCTCTGGGGATGACCGGCCGCCGGCGGGCGGGGCTGGAGGCGGTCCGCCGGGCCGAAAACGGCGGGTTCCGATCGCCGGCGTCAAAGCAATGGGCTCGCTAACCGCAGCGTGTTTTGCAGCAACCGCTGCCCGAAGGGGCGTGTACCCCAGGCCGCGGGATCGAGCTCGGTGCAGTCCGCCAAGTAGGCCGACTGCAATTGAGCTAAGCGGCAGGTGAAGTCGTCGTCGTATACGAACAAGGCGACTTCGTAATTGAGCCAGAAACTTCGCCGATCCAAGTTGACGGTGCCGAACATCGCCAACCCCCGATCGAACCGGATCGACTTGGTGTGGAGCAGACCGCCCTGGTACAAGCGGATCTTGACTCCCACGGCGAGCAGCTCGTCGAAGTAAGAACGGCATGCGTGCCGAGTCAAGAACGAGTCGACCTTCGCGGGCAGGATCACAGTGACATTCACGCCCCGCAGGGCCGCCCCCCGCAACGCCTGCGACAGGGCGTCGTCGGGGATCAAATAGGGGGTCGTCAGCACCAACTCCGAACGGGTCGCGTGAATCCCGGCGACAATCATCTGCAACAAGGCATCTTCGCTCTGGCCCGGCCCCGTGGGGATTACCTGCAAGTCCGCAGTCCCGCACTCGGCGGCTCGCGACAACCGCAGGTCGCGGATCAACTCGCTGGGCGTTTCCCCGGTTTCGACCACCCAATCTCCGAGTAACGTTGCCAGCAACGGCACGACGGCGGCTCCTTGAACGCGAGCCATCGCGTCGACCCATTGCCCGACACCGGCCCCCTGCTTGAAGAACCGGGGATCGACCAAGTTCATGCTGCCGGTCCAAGCTAGCCGACTGTCGATCACGACAATCTTGCGATGCAGTCGCAGATCGGTGCGCCCCACCGAGGTTCTCAGCAACCCGACCGGCAGCGCCGCCCGCAGCTCAACACCCGCAGCACGCAAACGAGCGGGCTGCGTTCCCCGCCACCAGGGTCGCGCGCCGAGCGCGTCGATCAACAGCTTGCAACGTACCCCACGCCCAGCAGCCCGAATCAACGCTTCCAGCACCTGATCGGCTTGGCCGCCGGCATGCCAAATGTAGAACTCCATCAACACGCTCGTTTGGGCCGCTTCGATGTCCCCGATCAAGCCCGCGAAGATTTTGTCCGTTTCACTGAACAAGTGCAGTTGGCTTCCGCGCACGATCGGACTGACCGCCAAGGCCTCACCCAACCGACTGACCGGTTCCCAAGCTGACACCGGATGGTCAGCCCCAATCTGGCTCGCGAGGGATTCTCGTGAGGTTCCGAGCAAGCTCGCGAAGTGGCGATGAAGCTCTCGCAACCTCCGCGACCTTTCGCGTCCGATACGGCGTTCACCGACCAGCAGATAGGCAATCGCCCCCAGATAAGGAACCGCCGCGATCAATACCAGCCAAGCCAGCGCGACTCCGGTCGGGGGACGACGCATGATCACCCGAAGGGCCAATCCGAACCCGACCAGCAGGTGCACGACCACCGGAAGTAACGCCGCCCATAGCCCCGATAGTGCCAACGCACCACTCCGGTTTAGGTGTAAAAGAAGCGGGTCAGGTGATAGAACACCGGGGCAGCAAAACAGACGTTGTCGATCTGGTCCAACATACCGGCATGCCCTTGAACCAGCGTTCCCGTGTCGGTAACGCCACGGTCACGCTTGATGGCGCTCATCGTCAGCGTCCCGGCGATCGCCATGACGGTGACCATCGCCCCCATCACGCCGGCCTCCCAGGGCATGAACGGCGTGGCCCAATAGAGTGTCGCGGCGATCAGCCCGGTGGTCACCATCGACCCAAATAACCCCTCCCAGGTGCGACTCGCATTGATCTTCTCAGCCAACAACCGTCGCCCCACCAACCGGCTCCATGCCCGTTCCAACACCGAGGCGAGTTGGGCGATCAAGACCATGAACAGCAACAACGTCAGGTTGCTGCCGATCCACCGCGAACCGTCCGTTCGTCGCAACTCCAGGTCGAGCAGCGCGGGGGCATAGGACAGCGAATAAACGCAGATCAGCAGGCCGGCTTGAATGATCGCGATACGTTCCAAAAATCGTTTCGAATCACCGGACAGGGCGATTCGGGCCGGAATGAACAGGCTCGCATAGACAGGAATGAAGATGCTGTAGAGGCCGTAAAAGTCGAACTTGCGGTCGCCGACTAACCAGGTCGGGGGATTGCTGCCCAAGAGGACCAACAGGTACTGCAACGGCAAAAAGACGAAGAATACCCAAAACAGCGTGCGATGATCGGCCCGGCGGGTCGGCGTCATCGTGACGAACTCACGCAACGCCCAAAACGACACCAAACCGAACAGGATCACCGTGCCGGTGTAGTGCAACAGAAACCCGATCATCAAGATCGCGGTCATCACCCACCAAACCCGCAGCTTGTGACGTAAACGCTGCAGCGTGGCGCTGTGGGCTGACAGATTTTCCCGTCGCGACGCCAGGACGCTAAACAAGGTCGCCAGCGACAGCGAAACGACGATCACGGCCAACAACAGAAAGGTTCGCGTGGTCAGCCACAACGGGTTGTTGGCCTCTTCGGGAACCGTCCCGTCGGGCAACAGACCGGCCGTCCACTGCTTAGCCGATTCGGCGATCACTTCGGCGGCATTTTCCAGCGGGATCACGAGATTCTCGTCAGTACGGCTGCCACCATTTCTGCGGTCTTCAGTGGTCGGACGTTGCCCCCCTGCGGGGCGATGTCTGCGGTGCGGAGCCCGTCGGCCAGCACCTGGCGGACGGCCTGTTCGATCCGCTCGGCCGCAGCGGGCTCCGCCAGCGAATGACGCAACATCATGGACGCCGCCAAAATCGTCGCCAGCGGATTGGCGATCCCCTGGCCGGCGATGTCCGGGGCCGAACCGTGGATCGGTTCGTACAGGCCCGGCCCGCTATCGCCCAACGAGGCGCTAGGCAACATCCCCAGTGAACCCGGCAGCATCGACGCTTCATCCGTGAGGATGTCGCCGAACAGGTTGGCGGTAACGACGACGTCGAAATCTCGCGGGCGGCTAAGCAGGTGCATCGCCATCGCGTCGACCAACACGACGTCGTAGCGGACATCGGGAAACTCTTCGGTCATCACCCGCTGGGCGACCTGCCTCCACAACCGACTCGGCTCCAGGACGTTCGCCTTGTCAACGCTCGTCAGGTGATTCCGCCGCTGCTGCGCCGCACGCGCGGCTAAACGGACAACCCGTTCGACCTCGGAGACGCTGTAAACCATGTTCTGGAAGGCAGTTTCCTCCGCCCCCGATCCGGTCCGCCCCGATTCGCCGAAGTAAACATCGCCCGTCAGCTCGCGAACGAACAGGATGTCGGTCCCCTCGATCACCTCGCGCTTCAACGGCGATGCGTCGAGCAACTCTTCGAAAGGCACGATCGGCCGCAAGTTAGCGAACAGTGACAACGCCTTGCGAATCCCCAACAACCCGACTTCGGGTCTCGTTTTGGCAGTCGGATCATCCCACTTGGGACCGCCGACGGCTCCCAACAGGATCGCGTCGCTGGCCCGACAGGCGTCGACGGTCGCGGGCGGCAGCGGATCACCCGTGGTGTCGATCGAGATGCCGCCGATGAGCTGCTCGCTGTAGGTCAGCGAGAAACCCTCCAGTTCGGCAACCCGGTCGAGCACTCGGACGGCACCGGCGACGATCTCGGGACCGATGCCGTCACCCGGCAAGAGAACGATGGAGTATGTTTTGGGCATGAGCGGTCGACCGACGATCGGCGTGAACGGAGGACGGTGGAAACGGCAACCGGCCGGACGCTCCGCCGGAAACCGTGGCCAAATCATCGTTTCCCAGGTCGATTTCGTCCAGGCGGTTGAACCGCGGTCGACGGGCTACCTGCCGCCGACTCGCCGCGACATGGTGGCGGAGCCAGCGTCGAACCGACTCAGCGGCGCACGGTCTCCGGCTCGCCAGCGACGGCGGTGACCCGCCCGATGCTATAGTAGGTAAAACCGTCTCGAACCATCCGTTCGGGCTCGTACAGGTTCCGCCCATCGAACACGACCCGGTCATTCATCCGAGTCCGCATCTCCTCGAAGTCCGGGTTTTGATAAACCTTCCATTCGGTGTTGATCGCCAAGGCGTCGGCGCCGTTCAAGGCATCCATGGCCGCCTCGCAATAGATCAATCGACTGCCATAGAGTGCGCGAACGTGTTCGGTCGCCTCCGGGTCGTGTACCTGGATCGTCGCCCCGTTTTCGACCAGGTAATCGAGTAACGTCAACGACGGGGCCTCGCGGATATCGTCCGTCCGCGGCTTGAATGCCAACCCCCAAACGGCGAAGCGTTTACCGGCCAGCGATTCCCCGAAATGGCTCCGGATCTTATCGACCAAGACCCGCTTTTGGAGCGTGTTGACGTCGTCAACGGCGTCGAGGATGCGGGTCTGCAGCCCGAGCTTTCTGGCCATGCTCGAGAGGGCACGGACATCTTTAGGAAAGCAACTGCCGCCATACCCGGCTCCGGGAAACAGAAACGCGAATCCGATCCGCTGGTCGTGACCGATTCCCCGGCGCACGTCGTTGATGTCGCCCCCCATCCGCTCGCAAAGGTTCGCCATCTCGTTGATGAACGAAATCTTGGTGCTCAACAACGCGTTGGCGACGTATTTCGTCAGCTCGGCCGACTCGGGACTCATCACCAAAAACGGGTTATCGGTCCGCAGAAACGGGCGATACAACTCTTCCAGCAGCTCGCCGACGGCCTCGTCCCGGACACCGACCACCACCCGGTCGGGCTTCATGAAGTCGTCGATCGCCGCCCCCTCCTTGAGAAACTCGGGATTGCTCGCGACGTCGACCCGACGCCCCAGTCGCGTTTGCAATCGCTCAAAAATCCACTGATTCGTCCCGACCGGCACGGTGCTCTTGGTCACCACGACCGCGTCCTTGGTCAGGTGAGGTGCGATCTGGTCGACCACGGCTTGCAGCGCGGTGAGATCCGCCGACCCGTCCTCAGCGGGCGGCGTGCCGACGGCCAGGTAGATGATCCGATGATTCGCGACGGCGTCGGCCAGGTCCGTGGTGAAGGACAACTGACCGTTTTCGAAGTTGCGGAGCACCAATTCCCGCAGCCCCGGTTCGAAAATCGGCAACTGACCATTCCGCAACCCGTCGATCTTGGCCTGATCGATATCGACGCAAACGACATCGTTGCCGCTTTCCGCAAAACACGTCCCGGTAACCAGGCCCACGTACCCGGTTCCGATCATCGCGATTCTCATGACATTCCCTGACCGGAGCAAAGTGAATTGGTCGAGCACGACGGCAAGTCGGTTCTACTGAAACGTTAACCCGACTCGGTCCAAAAACCTAGCAGACTTGTGCCCGGAAGACGTCCGAGCTTTCCGATCGGGTTCCCCATCCGCCCAAGTCGGCGTTTTCGTTGCGACCGGCGCGATCCGAACACCGGAGGGGCGTTCATTCGGATTCCGCCGCCCTAGCCCGGGCGACGAGGTGTGACAATTCGGGCGCGTCGAGCTCTCGACAGACCTCGGTCGGCGTCGTGATCCCGCGGAGGATCCGGACCTGAGCGGCGTCGACCATCCGCAACATCCCGGCCCGAACCGCGAGTTCCTCCAGTTCCGCCGAACCCGCCCCACGGATGATCCCCTGTTCGATCTCCGGCGTGATGACCATCAGTTCTGGCAAGCAAGTCAGGGAGGAATATCCGCTATCGCTACACTGGGGGCCGCCGACCGGACGGTACAACCGGGGGGTTTCGCCTCGCAACCTGGCGCGGACCGCGTCGTTGCCGACCAACTCGTCGCCCGAGGCGATCTCCTCACGACACTCCTCACACAAACGACGGATCAGCCGCTGGTTGATGACACCGACCAAAGTCCTCGCCAAAAACGTCGGGTTGACATCGTATTGCCGCATCACGTTGATCGCTTGGGCTGTCGAATCGGCATGAACCGTGGCGAGCACCAATTGACCGCTGGCCCCGGCCCGGACCGCCGTAGCGGCGATTTGGGAATCGCGGATCTCGCCGATCATGATCACGTCGGGGCTGTGCCGCAGCACGGCCACCAACAGTTCGGCGAAATCGAGTTTCGCCCGCTGATTCGTCTGCGATTGATGCACCCCGGCCAGCGGGTACTCGACCGGATCTTCGATCGTGTGGATCTTGCGCGAACCGTCGTTCAGATGTCGGATCGCCGCGTATAGCGTGCAAGTCTTGCCGCTAGCGACCGGGCCGCTAACGAGGATCAACCCCGAGGGAAACCCGAGCAGTCGCTTCAGCGTCGCGATCTCTTCGTCATCCATCCCCAAGGCATCGATCCCGACCCGCCCCCGTTCGGCATCGAACAGCCGGACCGAGACGTCGTGACCATAAAGTGTCGGGATCACGCTCAGCCGAAAATCGATCGACCGCCGGTCGCTGAGCACAACCGAGGCTCGCCCCTCGGCCGGATGAACGAGGTCACCCGCTCCCGCGTCAGAAATCGCCCGAAAATGCCCTTGCAGGTAACGCCCATACTGCCGGGCCAGTCGCCGCACGATCTCGACACGGCCCATGCGACGGACCGCAACCACCACGCTCCGCTCGCTGTCGGAAATGAACAGGTCGCTGGCGTTCCGTTCCGCGGCCCACTCGATGAGCTGCGCGGCGTAGGTCTCAGGCGGGGTGAGTTCGGTTTCGCCTTCGATCTCGTTAAAATCGATCGCACCGGAATCTGACACGGCAAATGGCTCTCGACTGGGTGGGTTAGGGGTGGGCCACAAGGACGGTCCTCGGCTCACAGGCGGCCCCTGAATGACAGCCCCCGACGGCCGGCCCGGCCACGGCCGACTCCTGGGCCAACCGGACGACCAAACCGATCGACTGCCCGACAGGGGAACCTCTTGTTATAGACAATTCCCGCTGAGCCGGGATCGCCGTCAAAAGGCAAACCAGGCATAAATCCCGATCACGATCGCGACCAACAGGCCACCCGCTGGCAGCGTCCAACGCCAGGGCTCCAGCGGCACGGCAGAATCTGCGGCGGCCCGCAGGCCATCCGGATCGGCCTCCCCGGCTGCCACCGAGGCTGCGGGCAGCGCCCGCGGGGCCAACCGGCCGATCAGCAGCATCAACCCCACCAACCCGACGAACACCAGCCCCAAAAAATGAAATCCGTTGATGCGGGCGAGCGGGCCGACAACGGTGGGCGCGAAATAGACTGTCGCGATCGTCGCCACACCCAACACCAACGCCAAATTGGCGGCAATGGCGGGGACGCGGCGGGTGAACATGCCGACCAACACGACCGCAAAGATCGGCGCGGCATACAGCCCGTTCATTTTTTGTAGGTAGCCAAAAATGCTGTCCTGGCCAGCCAACAGCGGCGCGATCGTCATCGCCGCGAGCGCCACGGTGGTGCCGAAGATGCGTCCCACCCGGACCGTCTGGTGTTCCGTCGCCTGCGGCCGCAAGTACTTCCGATAAGCGTCCAGGCTGACCAACGTGACGACCGAATTGAGCACCGAGTTGAACGAACTCAGGATCGCCCCCACGATCGCGGCGGCAAAAAATCCGGTCAGCCACTTCGGCAGCACCGCGCTGACCAACGTGCCATACCCTTTGTCTTGCTTCGTTTGGAACAATCGCTCCGATTTCCATTGCTCGACCCGCTCGGCGGGCAGCCCGCCGAGCGTCGGATCCGCTGCCACCTCCCGCACAAACGCCTGATCGACCTGCTCCGCGAAATCGGCGAGCTGCAACGAATTGAAAAGCTCGCCCCGACTGTCAAGGTGAAACGCGATGATCCCCGGCAAGACCAAGATCAGCGGCGCCATGATCTTGAAGCAGGCTGCCAATAAAACCCCCTTTTGACCCTCCGCCAACGAGCGGGCCGCAAGCGTTCGCTGAATGATCTGTTGGTTCGTGGTCCAATAAAACAGGTTCAACAGCAACACGCCGGTAGCGAGTGTCGGCCAGGGGACCGAAGTGTCGGCCGTGCCCAGCGAGCGAAACTTTTCGGGATGGGCCTCACGGAGCGTCGTCAGTCCGGTCCAGGCCTCGCCGCCACCGACCTTTTCAAGTGCCAGGTACGCGATCAGGACCCCACCGACCAACAGCCCAAAGCCGTTGAGTGTGTCCGAAATCGCCACCGACCTGAGGCCGCCGAAAATCGCGTAGATCGAACCGAGCGTGCCGATCAACCAGACCGCTCCCCACAGCAGGGTCGTGCGCTTCAGCTCGGTCAACGCCTGCAAGTCGAGGATGTCGATCAGGCCGGTGGCGCCGGTGTAGAGGATGATCGGCAGCAACAACAGCGTGTAAGCCGCGACGAAGATCAGGTTGGTCAAAATCCGTGTCGTGTCATCGAATCGCCCCGCCAGGAACTCTGGGATCGTCGTCACCCCCTTGGCCAGATAACGGGGCAAAAAAAAGATCGCCAACATCACCAGCGACACCCCGGCGATCACCTCCCAAGCCATCACACACAAGCCGTCGGCAAACGCCGACCCGTTGAGCCCGACGAGCTGCTCGGTCGACAAGTTGGTGAGCAGCAACGAACCGGCAACCACGCCGGCGCTCAGGCTGCGCCCCGCCAAAAAATATCCGACCGCGGTTTCGATCTCCCGGCCGCGGGTCAACCAATAGGTCAAGGCACCGACCAGCCCGGTGAAGAACACGAACGAGACGAGGGCGAGCATGTATGAGCAGCCGAAAAGGAGGGGTGATGAGACGAATCGAAGCGACAGCCCGGCGACGGCAGGGACGGGCGTTCGGACACGGGTCAGTCGGCCGGCAGGTCAATCCGCAGGCCGCCGGCATCGGCGCTGGCCCGACAGGCGTCCATCACCCGCTGGGTAAGCAGCGAAATCTGCGGCCAGTGAGGGTCGACTTTCCCATCCACGACGCAGCGATTGAACGTTTCGATCATGCGGACTTCCTGAGCGTTCGGTTCGCCGCTCGCATACTCGAAGATCGACTCCCGGCTGGTATGCCGACGCATGTTCCAGCGACAATTGTCGATCTCCAAAACATGCCGCGATTCGTGCCAAGCGAGCTCGGCATCGTAAAAGGGCAAGACGAAGTCGTCGACCAGGACGTAGCCGCGTTCGCCGGACAGGATCGAGATCTGCTGGTTCTCGGCGAGGAACGAACAGAAAAAACTCGCCGTGACTCCGCCCGCAAAGAAGAGTTCGCCCGAGAACTCGCCGGGCACATCGACCGCACTGCCTTCTCCACGCAGCGACGTCAACTTTCGACCGATGACCGACTCAGGTAGCTGGTAATCCATCGCCCAGAGGATGAACCGAAGGTTGTACCAACCGAGGTCACCAAGGCAGCCGGCCGGCTCCAAGCGACTGTTGACGCGAATGTTGTCCCGTCGGAAAGCCTCGTCGCCATGAAAGGAAAAATGCGAGGTGATCCGCCGCAGCGGCCCGATCCCCTCCGGACCGTCGAGCGCAGGACGCAGCGCGGCCAACCGCTGGCTGTGACTGAACATCACCCCGTCCATGAACTGGACACCGTGTTCGCGACAGGCTTCGATCATCTCGATCGCGTCCTGAGTCGTCGTGGCGACCGGCTTTTCGCAAAGCACGTGCTTGCCGGCCTCGGCTGCCATGATCACCCACCGCTTCCGCAAGCCGGTCGGCAACGCGACATAGACCGCGTCGACGTCCGTGCTGGCCAGCAGTTCCTCGTAACTGCCGATCGCCGTGGGAGACTCCGCGAACGGGACCTCCGCCGAACATTCCCGAATGAATTGCTGAGCCCGCTGCGCGTCACGACTGGCGACCGCCGTGACCGATCCCGAAGGAGACAGGGAAATCGCCTTCCAATTTTTTCGGGCGATAGCCGCGGTGCTGAGCAGCCCCCAGCGGCAGATTTTGTTCGACATGTCGGAATCGCAACGAAAAAGAGAAACGAAGGAGCGGATGCAGGCGGTGACGAGAGTCCGCGGCAACCGATGACAGGGGCGACCGTCAAATCCCCGCCGGTACGGTCACGATACCGGGTTGCCGGAAGCCCTGCCCAGACCCCTCGAGCCGAACGGGTGTCGGCCCGATCGACTGGTCACGGCTCGAGCAGCCGTTGACCTCCGCTGTACTTGGCCACCGCATCGGGATCGAGCTCCAAGCCCAACCCGGGGGAGTCCGGAATCGCCAACAGGCCCTCGTCGTCGAGCTGCCAGCCCCCGAGGGTGATCTCGTCGATGAACGGTGACCCCGTCAGGTACTCGACCAAATTCGTGCCCGGGATCGCCGAGGCCAATTGCAGGTCGGCCGCCAAACCCACAGCCGTATTCCAACCGTGCGGGATGAAACGAACGCCGTGGTCCTCGGCCATCCAGGCGATCCGCCGCTCTTCGCTGATCCCGCCGACCTTGGTCACATCGGGCTGGACGATGTCCAAGGCACGGCCGACCAACCAAGGCCGAAACGCTTGCCGTCGGGTCAGCACCTCGCCCCCGGCGATCGGTACCGGCGAATGCTCTCGCAACCGGATCGAGTCCTCGATCGCGTCCGGTTGCAACGCCTCTTCGAACCAAGTCACGTCGTAGGCGGCGAGCATCCGGGCGGTGTTGATCGCCCACTTGTAGCCGTGCGGCCAATGCGCGTCGCTGGCCCCGGCGTCGACCATCAGCTTGGCATCCGGGCCGATCGCCTCGCGGGCCGCACGAACGATCGCCTCGTCCGTCGCCGCGTCACGTCGACCGAACGGCCCCCAACCGATCTTGAAGGCGCGAAAGCCGTCTGCGGCAACCCGTTGCAAGTGGTCGCTGAGGGCGGCCGGTTCGTCCATCAACAGCGACGCGTAGGGCTGAACCCGCTCACGGTAACGGCCGCCGAGCAACCTGCCGACCGGTTGGCCGGTCGCTTTGCCGAGCAGGTCCCATAGGGCGATGTCGATCCCGCTGATCGCGTGGGTGATCGAACCGCCGCGACCAAGCCAAAACATGTGCTGGTGCAATTTCTCGCTGACCCGCTCCGGCTCCAACGCCGACTCGCCACGGTACAGCGGCTCCAGCACACCCAGCGCCGCCCGCACGAGCGACTCGGCGGTGAACACGCTCCCCAAGCCGACCAAACCCTCGTCGGTATGCACCGCGACCAACGTGTGGACACAGTCCTCCGGTTGCAACTCGTTGCTCCAGCCCCCCTCGGGGGTCGCGCCACGCAAACCGCAGCAGCGAATCTCACGTATTTTCATCGAGTCTCAATTCTTTCGGGGCCGTTGAAACCGTTCGACACGGGGGGCGAACTCGACCTGTGGGTCGAGCGGAAAAATCGGGCGGGGACACCGCGTGTGGCCAAGATACGGCAAGTTCGCGCTAGAGGAACCCGGGGCATCGACGCCGATCATCCGAGTACACCAATCGGCGTACATGTGCGGCTGACAATGCGGCGACTTGATGACGACGGCGGCGAAGCGACGGGGGTCCTGGCCGTGGGCGAAAAAGAACGAGCGGTCGTAAAGGTTCACGCCGCGACTGCTGACGACGATCGTGAACGGCCCCGACTCCAGCACCGCGGTGGGCCCCGCCTGCCAAGCCTCGCCGAACGACTCGCTGCGGAAATCGCCATCCGCCAACAGTCGCACCTTGGCGGTGACCGGCAGCGGCCGGAAGCGGCCCGGGTCGAGCGTCCCACCGAGCGTCGTCTCGATCACCCCGCCGACCCCTGCGGCGAAGGCACGCTCGACCGCAGGACGATCGACCATCGGCAACAGGGTCCGCCCCTTGAAACCGACCCGCAGCAGCTCCTCCAGCACCGCGTTGCTGTCGCCCGAAGCGCCGGAACTGGTCGCGTCCGCCGCGTCGACGATTCCCACCGTGCCGGGAATGCCGGCCAACAAGGCGGCGGACAGATCCGCCAAACTGACCAATGGCACCCGCATCGATTCGTGATGAGACCAAAAGTTTTCGGCGATCCGCAGCGCCTCCCGACCGGCCCACTCGGCGTCGCCGTCGCTGACCACGACGCTGTAACAACGCAGTTCCGGGACGTCCGTGAACGGATTCCCGATGAACATGCCGGCGGACAGCCCAACGGGATCGGCTTCGACGGCCTGAGCGATCCGGATCGCTTCCCCAAACTTGCCGGTAGCGGTGATCAACTCGTCACCCCGGACCAAGGCCGGGATCGCGACTTTGGCGGTCACCGGGTTCACCTCACCCGCCACGATCCGCAGCAATAGCCGCGCGGCCCGTTCGCCGGTTTGGAAAAAATCGACGTGAGGGTAGGTGTGATAGACCACGACCGCGTCGCTGTGGAGCAGCATGCGGTCGGTCAAGATGCCGTGGAGGTCGAGGGAGACGACGATCGGCATGCGCTCACCGACCACCCCGCGAAGCTCCGCCAACAGGTGCCCCTCGGGGTCGAGCTCCCGCTCGGTCGCCATCGCGCCATGCATGCAAAAGTAGATCCCGTCGATCGGCTCTCCGCTCGCGATGGCTTCACGGACCGATGCGAGCAACTCGCTCGAGATCCGCTGCCAAGCCGACTCGGCCAACGTCCCACCCGACGTGATAAAGAACGCGCTGTAACTCGGCACGACTTCGACCCCTGCGTCATCGAAAACCGCCAACGCCCCCCCGATCTCATTACGGACAGTGCGGTGATAACGCACGACGTCTTCACCCCGGCGGACGCCGAAATCGTCATAGCCGCTGAGGTTCGGGTTGAAGGTCGAAACCTCTTGTTTGCATTCGGCGATCAGGATTCGTGGCATCGGTGAGTCGCGTATCCGGGGGGATCTGAGGGGAATTTTGATGGGTGGGGCTGGCTGGGTGGGGCTGGCAGCGATAACGCCCGCTGACCCGACACCGACCGTTGTTCAGATTGGGGATCACCCTCACGGGGAGCTACAACCGCAACGGACCGGGTTGCTCCAAACGGGCCGGATCGACAGCCTGGGCGATCACCGCGACGCAATCGCCTTGGCAGGTCAAACAGGGCGCCCGCATGCAGATCAGGTACCCGTCCACGGGCGATCGGACCACTTCTGGGCTGCGGTCCGGACGTTCCAAATGGTGCAAATATCCCACCGGCTGATCGCGACGGACGGCTTCGCCGAGTTCCACAGCGACCTCAAAAATCCCCGATTCCGGCGCCAGCAGGTAATTCTCGGCGGCCAGTGCCGCGGTCAAAACGGTCGGTGGCAGCCCCTGCTGCTCGCGGGTCTGCGACTTGCCGGCGAGCACCCCGGTGTGGATCAGTACGTTGCGTAGGCCCTGCTGCGCGACCCGGTGAACGTGAGCGGGAATCGCTTCCCCCCCGCCCAATTCCGTCGTGACCACCAACTTGCCCTGATTCTCGGCTTCCACCGGCAACAATCCCGTGCCGGCGATGTCGGTGTACAGGAACGCGAAATCGGTGTTCCACGCCAACATCGCGGCCGTCATCGCGCGGCGTTGGTCCAAATCGGGGACGACATGCATGTGGGCGCAAGGAAAGAATTCCATGCTCCGGCCGCCCGAATGGATGTCGATCACGATGTCGCTGAGCGGGAACAGGACGGTGGTCAAGAAATGAGCGATCTGGCTCGTCACCATCCCTTCTGGCTCGCCGGGAAAAGCACGGTTCAAGTTCATGCCATCCAGCGGCGACAAACGTGTCGATACACGGGCCGCCGGGAAGTTTAAAGAAGGGATCAGCACCACCCGGCCGGCGACCTGTTCCGGCGTCAAGTCGCGGGCCAACTTCATCGCCGCGATCTGGCCTTGGTATTCGTCGCCATGATTGCCCCCCAGCACCAACGCCGTCGGCCCCGGCCCGCCCACGATGCAGGTGATCGGGATCATCACATTGGCCCACCCCCCGAGGTTGTGCGAATACGGGATTCGCAGGAATCCCTGCTGCTTTCCGGAGCGGTCAAAATCGAGCGGGCAAATCACCATGGCAAAAATCAGTCGAAGAACTCGTCCTCGGGATCGAACTTGGGCGTGCAGTGGATCAGCACGGTCATTTCACCCAGTCCGCGATGGCGGGTTCCGGGCGGGATCAGGATCGCCGTACGGGGCCGGACCGGGTGAGGCTCCCCGTCCAGTTCGATCGCCGCACCGGGCTCGCATTCCAACACGACATACAGCTCCGTTTGCCGCTGATGATAATGGACGACGGCGTCCCGCGTGATCCGGGTCAGGTGTACCGTGGCCGGATAATCGGCCCGCTCCACAAAGGCTCGCTGGGCAAAGCCGCAGGGGCAAGGCACGCTCGGCAGTTCGTCCAACCGGACAAGCTCGGGGGTGTTGGCCATCGGTTCGCTCCGGCGAAAAAGGGGTTCGAACGTCGGGTTGTAACGACTGAATCGGCGGTAACATGGCCGCGGCAAGGGGCGCGGGAGACCATTTTCCGCAACCCGCAAAGTCCGCCTAAATCCCGGACACCCCTTACCCCGCAAGGACTTACAAGCTTACGAAAATCCTTTGTATTGCTCAACGTAGCGGGAAGGCTTGCCGATGAAAACAGCGTCCGACGAGGGACACGAATGCTCGGAGCATCCGCCCGTCCGGAGTCGGTTCAGATGAAGAGGTTCTGGTGAGGGAAGCCGGAGTCTTGTGATGAAATTGGGGTTGTGAAGTCGAGTGGCGTGAAGGCTAGTTTGCCGGAACGCGGCACCGAGGCGGGTGATCGACTTCACCGCACGAGGGTTACGAGAACAAAACGAAGTCAGCGGAATCGGTATCCCGCATCGAGTCCGCGTTGTGTTCTTCAGAGCTGACGGGTGTGATCGGCGGCGGCTTCGTCCACCGACCCTATCCGAGTTCGACCTCGTAACGATCCGTTCCACGGATGAACCGTTTGATCGCGAATCCAATCAACGCATGAGCGACAGGGAGAAGTGGCTTCATGAAACGGATTACGTTGAGTCTGACGATGGCCTTGGGCTGTTTGATGACGACCCAGAGTTTCGGGTTTGACCTGCTCGATCGGATGATGGGCTCGAAAGGTTGTGGGTGCGACACGGCTTGCTGTGACACCCCGGTAGTTCACGCTCCGGCACACGGATGTGGCTGCGAAGCCCCCGGCTTGCTGAGCGGATTGAAGGGCAGGGGATGTGGCATCGCCGCCCCGGGTTGTGGCTGTGAAGCCCCGGCTTGTGGCTGTGCCGCCGACCCCTCGTGTGGCGTCGCGGCCCCGGCTTGTGGCTGCGAAGCTGCCGCCTGTGGTTGCGATTCGGTCGGCTCGTGCCTGCCCCGTCCGGGCGGGTTGCTGACCAAGTTGTTTAGCAGGAACCGTGGCTGCGGATGTGACGCCCCGTGCGCCGCTGAACCCGCTTGCGGCATCGAACCGGCTTGCGGCTGTGCGGCTCCCGCTCGTGGCTGCGAAGCCCCCTGCGGTTGCGACAGCGTCTGCGGCAAGGGCTGTGGCTTGACCCTCAAACGGCCTGGCCTGTTGAACAAGTTGTTCAGCAGCCGCCACTCCTCATGCTGCGACGCCCCGTGCGACAGCGGCTGTGGTTGTGCGGCTCCGGTTGCGGTTCCCGTTTCGGTCCCGGCCGTCCAGGAAGTGCCTTCCGCACCGGCCCCGATCGTCGACCCGAGCGCCTCGCTCCAAACCAAAAGTCGTGTCCTTCAGGCCAGCGCTCGCTACGTTCGCTGAACCCTCGGGTTCAACGGGCCAGCCTTCGCTGTAACCTTCGAGACATGACCGAATGAAAGCGGCCCGGCAGGTGAATAACTTGCCGGGCCGTTTTTCGTTGATGCGACCTATACTTGAGGGGCAAGTCCGGTCGGGCTCGTTCTCGCATTTCGCCCGAGGGCAACGTTTCCGGCAGTCGACTCTTCAAGCGCGGCGGACGGGTTGGTGGATCGTTGATGGAACCGAAACCGCGGCAAGTACCGCCGAACCAGGAACGCCCCGGTTGGTTGCGGCGACTGGAGATCGACCAAGCGGTCCTGTTCGCGGTGGCAGCCAGAGGCTGGCAATTTCTCGCCGGCCCGCTGACGGTCCTGCTGATCAGCGAATTCTTTTCCGGTGCTCAGCAGGGTTACTACTACACCTTCTGGAGCCTGATCACGCTCCAAGCCGTCTTCGATTTTTCGCTCCATCCCGTGATCGTGCATTTCTCCAGTCACGAGTGGGAGGCGGTCGAGAGACGTGCGGCCGATCGCGACTCTGGCCGACTTGGGCTCGCGAGGCTCGCCAGCCTGCTGCGGGGATCGCTGATCGGATACGGGCTGTTGTCGGCATTTTTTCTGTTAGTCGTCGGCGGTGCCGGATGGACCTTTTTCGCTCTCGCCGAAACGGCGGGCGAGGCCCCCGACGACCGGGTCGCGTGGCGAGCCCCCTGGCTGGCGCTGGTCGCCTTGACCGCGTTGAATTTCTGGACAACCCCTTGGTTGGCCATGCTGGAGGGCTGCGACCAGGTCCGCAGCGTTTACCGTCTGCAGTTCGCCCGCGCGGTCGCCGGCAATCTGATCGTCTGGTTGCTGATTCCGCTGGGTGCCGCACTCTGGGTCACGGTGGCGGCCGCTGCCACCCGCCTGGTGGTCGAGACCGCTTGGGTCGTGGCCAAGCACCGACGATTTTTCGGTGAGCTGCTGAACCCTCGCGACATCCCGCTGCTAGCCGACGAGCAACCTCGGGCGACGGTCGATTGGCGAGGCGAGGTCTGGCCGTTTCAATGGCGTGTCGGCCTTCGCGGATTGCTCGGTTTTTTCAACACCTTCCTGATCAACCCGGTCGTGTTCTTCTATCACGGTGACGTCGCTGCCGGACAACTCGGCATGACCTGGCAGATCCTGACGTCGCTCCAAGCGGCGTGCATGGCGTGGATCAAAACCCGCACCGCCAAATTCGGAATGCTCGTCGCCAGCAGACGTTTCGCGGAACTCGATCGAATCTTTTTCCGCCTGCTGGCGATCTCCGGATCGATTCTGGCGTCGGGCGCGGCGACGATCACGGCGTTGGTTTTCTTGCTAGGTCATTTCGACTACGCCCTCGCGGAGCGGATGCTGCCGACCTGGCCCACGGCGATGCTGGCGGTCGCGATGGTGCTGTTGATCGTCCCGGAAAGCCAATGGACTTACATCCACGCCCACAAGCGATCGCCGCAACTCGGCTTGGCCGTCCTCGGAGCGGCCCTCAGCGGCTGGTCGGTTTGGTGGTGCGGCCGCCAATTCGGCGCTACCGGTGTGATCGCCGCGTACCTCGGCATGATCGCGCTCTATTACCTGCCGCTGTGGTCGGCGGTCTGGTGGAACTGTCGCTCGCAATGGCATCGGGAGAAATCGTCATGAAATTCCTCTTCTTGACCTCGGGGCGAAGGACGCCGAGCACCCGTTTTCGGATGCTGCCGCTGGCCGAGCGGCTGAACGAAGCGGGGCACCGCTGCGTCGTGTCCCACAGCTTCCCGGAAAAGTACGACTACTTCCCCAAGCTCGGGTTTCGTCCCAGCCAGTGGCTCAAACGGGCCTGTCGGCGGGTCGACCTGTGGCGTGCCCGGTGGGGCCGGTTCGACGCGGTGATCCTGGAGCGAGAACTGTTCGACAACCCGACCTGGGATCTTGAAACGTCGCTGCGAACTGCGGCCCGCACCTTGGTGCTCGACATCGACGACGGCGTGTTCCTGAAATTCCCAGAAAAGTTCGCCCGGTTGCTGGAGTTGGCCGACTTGGTCGTCGTCGGCAATCGGGCGCTGGCACAATGGGCCGAAGCCGCCCATCCCCACGTGGTGATCGTCCCGACCTGCATCGACACCGAAACCTATCGCCCGCGGACGCTCGCCTCGGAGGCCCCCGCGATTCCCGCTCGCGCCGTGATCGGCTGGATCGGTACCGCCGGCAACGTCGAATACTTGCGGGAACTCGCCGGGCCGCTCCGAAACCTCGCTCGCCTGCACGATTTCGAGTTCCAAGTGATCGCCGGCAACCCCGGGGTCTTGGCAGAGCTGCCGCTCAGCGGGGTGAAGGTGGCTTTCCGGACCTGGAACCCGGCGACCGAAGCGACGGACATTCTCGATTTCGACATCGGCGTGATGCCGCTGACGGACGACCCATGGAGCCGCTACAAGTGCGGCCTGAAGTTACTGCAATACATGGCCGTCGGCCTGCCCGGTGTCGCCTCGCCCGTCGGCGTGAACCGGGACATCATCCGGCACGGCGAGAACGGTTTCCTCGCGGCCACAGCCGAACAGTGGGAAACGTCACTCGGGGAACTGCTGACCGCGCCCGAGCTGCGGCGACGGATCGGGACCGAGGCACTGGCGACGGTTCGCCAGCACTACAGCCTGCAGGTCCAACTGCCGCGGTGGCTGGAGGCGGTCGAATCGTCGATCGCCCGACAAGCCGACGCGCCGCGCCACACCTGATCACGCTCGCCAGGAGGGGGGCAAGCCGGCCTCGATTTCGATCGGTTCGAAGCTTTGCGGGGGCGGGATCGGCGTCCGTTTGGCCCACGCGGCCATGCCGGCCAAACCTTGCGTTAGGGGCGTCTGGTTGATCGCGGGGAAGACCCGACGCGCCCGTGAATGGTCGCAGTAGGCGACGTGGACCTCCTGCCGCGGCGGCAAGTGGACCGTGGCAACCGGCAGCCCCATCGCTTCGGCAACCAGTTCGGCAAGCCGATTGACCGTCTCGGGATGATCCGACCCCAGGTTGAAGGTGCCGTTGATCGCGGCCGTGTTGAGCGGGCTGCGGGCGATTTCCGCCGCGATGTCACCGATGTAAGTGAACGCACGGGTCTGAGTCCCGTCACCAAAAATCGGCATCGGCAAACCGTTCAACAGCCGATTCATGAAGATCCCGACGACGTTGCGGTATTTGTCCGCCAGATTCTGTCGCGGGCCATAGACGTTGTGAGGCCGGAAAATGACATACGGCAGGCCGTGCGTCTGCCGCGCCGCGGCAAGGTCCCATTCGACCGCCAGCTTGGCGATCCCATAGGGGTCAGCCGGGGTCGGCGGGTCGTCCTCCGAAAGCGGTGATCGGCCATGACCATAGACCGCGATCGAACTGGTGAACACGAAACATTCGCAACCGTGATTCACCGCGGCATTGATCAGGTTGACGCTGCCCAACAGGTTGTTGGCGTAATTGAATCGCCGAATGAAGTGGCTCAGGCCCTCAGCCGCATACGCGGCTAAGTGGTAGACGTACCGAAAGCGGCGTTCCGCAAACAAACGCCCGACCAACTCCACGTCCTCAACGCCCCCCCGCACGAAATCGACTCGCTCATCCTGCGGCACGTTGCTCAGCACGCCTCCCGACAAATCGTCCAGCACCGTCACCCGGGCTGACGGCCATGCCGGTTCGGCCAGAATCGCATCGACGACATGGGACCCCATGAAACCGGCCCCACCGGTGACGAGAATCGAATCGCCCTGCCGCACGCTCATGTCGCCTTCCCCCTCTTCGGCAGGTCCGCCCGAACCAATTCCCCCCGCTCGGCGATGATCGTGACCCGGCCGGTCAGCCCGAGTGCGGCTAGAATTTTGCCCAACGGCGCGAGCGCCAACCGCCCCCACATCGCCGGATCGTCGAGGAAGGCGAGCAGGCGCCCGCCCCAGTCTCGCCCCGGCAAGCGGGCTTTCAACCAAATGCCCAACCAACCGACCTGGTTGTAAACATTTTGCTGAAACCGAAAACTGCGAACCCGAAAACCGCTCGCGGTCAACAACCGCTCGATCCCCGCACGGTCGAAATGCTGAAGGTGCGTCGGCTCGTTGAGGATGAAGTGATAACGACCACCGAATCGCAATTCCCAATCCCGGACGTGCGGCACGCTGACCATCAGCGTCCCGCCCGGCCGCAACCAACGATGAACCCGCGACAACGCCGCCGCCGGGTCATGCAAATGCTCCAGCACCATCCAAGCCACCACCAGATCGTATTCGCCCTCAGGCAGTTCGATCGACTCGACCCCTGCCGTGTCGACCGCCAGCCCCCGTGCACGGCATCGGCTAGCAGGGGCGTCGGCCGGCTCGACGCCCCTCACCTCCCAGCCGGCTGCTCGCAGTTGCTCCAAATAAGCCCCCGCACCACACCCCAATTCCAAGGCCTTCGCTCCCAGCCGGGGCGGCGACGGAACCGGCGACGCATGCCGATCCGACAACCGATAATAAAACAGACGCAAGCCCGGGATGGCGCGAGCCCAACGGGACAAGTACCAGGGCTGAGTCGGCGACCCCGACGCGGCCTCCCGATCTCGCGGCTCACCGGTCGCCTGCGGCTGAACCGCGGCCGCCGGTGCCAATGCGGTTTCCCCCACCGAGCCGCCTGCAAGCGGCTCTGGCTGCGGTGCCCCATCCAACCGCCTCGCCGTTGCAACCTCCTGGTGGGGCCCGTAATCGTCAGGATACCAAGCGGAAATCGTCTCCAGAGTCGGACGCGGACTCTGATACAAATGCCCACACCCCCGGCAGCGAACAATGCGAACCGAGCCCCGTCTGCCGTAAATCAGGTGGCTGACTTCCAGCCGGTCAATCGCCTCACGACTGCCGCAGATCGCACACTCGCCTGGCTCCCAGCACAAGGTCGATTCCGGAGAACCGGGCGAAGGACAGGACGTCGCGGCGGACGACGGAACCGGATCAGCAGGCGGCAAACGCTCGTTCCCGTAGCGGAAGAAGGCGAATCGGAAGCGAACGAGCATCCGCGTCCAAAAAAAGCGTGGCAAGTCGCAGCTCCCGATTTTAGTCGCGACCGCGCCATCCCAGAAGTATCGACCGCGGCCCCTTGACCGAAAATCGGGGCCAACCGCGGATCGAAGGCCCTCAACGTTGTCCGAGGCCCGTGGCCCGGCTAAACTAACGGTGTTGTCTGGGCCTCGGCCAATGGGCCGTCGGGCTGCGGACGAGCGGCTCGCCCCAACCACGAGCACATTTCTGGGCCCAGGTGCGAGCACAGCGCGAAGCAATGAGCGGTAAAAAAGTGTCCGGAACCTTTTGTGCAAAGCACCCGAAGGGCGAGTTCGTCGCAAAAGGTTCCGGACACTTTTTTACCTCACGATCCTAAGTGCGAGCTGCGAAAGTGTGCGTGGTCCTGACCGCTGTCGCCCAGCGGCGATTCTTCGCCAACGCAACCGGCACGACCAAATCCTTTTCCACAGGACACCTGATGCGTGACAGACACACCGTACCAGACGCTCCTTCACTTGCCTGTCCAAGGTTCGGCTTGAACTTCCGACTGATCTTTGCCTGCGGCCTGTTACTCGTCTGCGGCCGGGCTTCCGCCTATTCGCCCGAGGACCCCGAAGTCAGGGCGATGGTCGACCGGGGGATCGCCTATCTGGAAGGTCTGTCTGAGGACGAACTGAAGCTGAAAAATTACGGCGATCCGGAAGGCCAACCGATGGTGATCGCGTACGCCCACCTGAAGGCCGAAGGGGACCCCTCCGCTCCGCTCGTGCAAATCGGACTTCGGAACGCACTGGGCTATGTCAAAAAGATCCGCGCCAATGTCGCGGCCTCCCGGCACCACGGCCACAAGGCGACGTACGAATTGAGCATCGCGATCATGCTGCTGATCGAAATCGATCCGCGGACGCATGCCGAAGACATCCAATTCCTCGCCGATACCCTGCTGGCAGACCAAATGTCCCACGGCGGCTACGGCTACCACGGCGAACCGCATGGCGACTCATCCCAAGTCCAATACGTGACGCTGGCGATGTGGACGCTCGATCGCGCGGGCTTCCAGATCGACCTGGACCGAGTCGGACGAGTCGTCGAGTGGATCGTTCGCGTCCAGGACCCAACCGGCTACTGGACCTACAAACCCCACTTCCCCCCGGGTGGCGGGATGATCAGCCAAAACAGGACCCAGCTGAGCATGTCGACCTGCTTGGCTGCCGGTTCGGCGGTATTGATCGCGGCCGATGTGCTGCGTCAGTGGGGTGAGACCGAGGGACTGGAGTCGAAGATCGAGGGGCTACCGAAAGCGGTCAAAATGGTCGCCACCAATCCCGGCGGAGAACAAAAAGTGGTCGCAGCTCGCAAGCAAGCGACCCGAGTTCCGGCCGAAGGTATCCGTGCCTCGATCGCCCGACTCGAAAATTATCGGAGCCAAAACCCGTTTCGGCGGCCCGGCGGGCCGGACTGGTTCTATTACATGATGTACACGCTCGAGCGATACGAAAGCTTCATGGAGTTGGCGAGGCCAAACGCCAGCGGACGGACCGGCTGGTACGACGAAGGCGTCACCGCACTCCGCGGCCTCCAAGACAGCAGCGGTGCCTGGGGCGCCAAAGATCCGTCATACAACTCAGCACCAGTTTCCACCGCCTTCGCGATCTTGTTCCTGATCCGCAGCACGAAGAAGTCGATCGCCAAAGCGAGCCGTGGCACCGTCGCCGGCGGTTATCGCCTGCCCAGCGACACGACGAAAATTGTCGTCTCCGGCACGCAGATCCAGGGCGAACCGACGGCGAACGAGGTCACCGACCTGCTCGGGTTGCTCGAATCGGATGACGCGGATCAGTTCGACCAAAAATCGCTCCCGGAAGACCTGCAACTCGAACCGGACCCTCGCCGCCGTCGGCAACAACTCGATCGGCTCGAACGCCTGGTCCGTGGCAGCCAGTCGTGGCAGGCCCGACGCGTGGCCGCAAAATTACTCGGCAAAACTGACGAACTGTCTGTCGTCCCCGCCTTGATCTTTGCCCTCAGCGACCCCGATACCGTCGTCCGCCGATCAGCAGCCGACGGGCTGCGGTTCATCAGCCGCAAGTTCGACGAGTCGATCCTGCCGGACAAGCCGACGAATCAGGAAATCCGGGCCGCGCAGCAGAAATGGCGACAATGGTACCTGTCGATTTTTCCCGATCACGTGTTCCTGGATCAAGGCATCTAGGGTTCGGAGTATGCCCAGCTAACGCCCGCCAGCCCGCCTAGCGCCCATGCGGGCCCGCTAGCGCCCAGCGAGCCCCGTGCCGGCCTCGATCGCGGCCTGAGCCCGATGCAGGAACTGGAGTGCCTCGATCGGCGACATCGCATTGACGTCGAGCTTCCGCAAGTCGTCCAACAACGGGTGATCGGCGAATCCGAATAGCGTCAATTGGACCGCCCCGCCCGCAGGTCTCGCTTGCGGCGGCCGGATCGTCGGGCGGTCCAGTCCGTCTCGATGATCGGCCTCCAATTGCGCGAGAATATCCTTAGCCCGCTCGTTGACCGCGGTGGGGATCCCCGCCAATCGAGCGACATGGATGCCGTAACTTTTGTCGGCACCGCCGGGGATGATCCGGTGTAGGAACACGACCGTATCCTGCCATTCGCGGACCGCCACGTTCAGGTTGCTGACCCTCGGCAACATTTCCTGCAGTTGCGTCAATTCGTGATAGTGGGTCGCGAACAGGGTCCGACACCCGATCCGCTCGTGCAGGTGCTCGGTGATCGCCCACGCAAGCGCCAGACCGTCGTAAGTGCTGGTACCCCGGCCGATCTCGTCCAAGATGACCAACGATCGGGGCGTCGCGGTGTTCAAAATCCGCGCCGTCTCGACCATCTCGACCATGAACGTGCTCTGCCCCCTGCCCAACTCATCGCTCGCGCCGACCCGCGCGAAAATTCGGTCGGCAATCCCGATCGTCGCCGCTGCCGCCGGGACAAATGAACCGGTCTGGGCCAGCAGCGTCAACAACGCGACCTGACGGATGTAAGTGCTCTTGCCTGCCATATTCGGACCGGTGATCAACAACACCATGCCGGCTTCGGGAGACTGAAAACAGTCGTTGGGCACGAAATCGCCCTGAGGCAACTTGATGTCGAGCACCGGATGCCGCCCCGCTTCGATCTTCAGGATCGGGTCGGTGATCAATCGCGGACGCACCCAACCCCGTTGGGCGGCAAGCTCAGCCAAAGCCGTGAGCACATCCGTTTCGGCCAGGGCGGCGGCGATCCGCCGCAGCATCCGCAACCCCTGATGAGCCTCTGACCTCAGTTGCACAAACAGCTCTTGCTCACGAGCTGCCGCCTCATCGTCCGCGGCCAGCACCTTTTCCTCGTAAGACTTCAGCTCGGGCGTGATGTACCGCTCGCAATTCTTCAGCGTCTGTTTGCGGATGAACTCGGTGGGCACCTTGTCGGACTGCGAGTGGTTGATTTCCAAGTAATAGCCGAACACCCGGTTGAAACCGACCTTCAGATTGGCGATCCCCGTCTGCTCCGTCATCCGGCGTTGATAAACGGCGATCCATTCCTTGCCACCGCGTGCCAATTCCCGCAGCGAATCGAGCTGGGAATCGAAGCCTTCGCGGATGAAATGCCCGTCCGCCGCAGAAAGCGGGCATGTTTCCGCCAGCCCCTCCTCCAACCGCTGACGCAACTCCGGCAGCGGATGCAGCTCCTCGTCGATCCGACGCAAGGCGACCGCCGCCCGCGACTCCAATCGTCGCTTGAGCGTCGGCAACAGCGACAAGGTCTTCGCAATCTGCTGCAGGTCGCGAGGCCCGCACCGCTGGGTCGCCACCCGGCCGATCAGCCGCGTCAAGTCGAAGATGTCCCGGAGACCGTCACGCAGCTCCCCACGCACGACGGTTTCCCCCAGCAATTCCTCGATCGCCTCTTGGCGAATGCCGATCGCGTCCGCATCCGTCAACGGTGCCGCCAACCAGTCGGCGAGCAATCGGGCCCCCATCGGGGTTTGAGTTTGGTCGATCACTTCCAACAACGAACCCTCCCGGGCCCCGGTCCGCATCGTCCTGGTGATCTCCAAACTCCGCCGCGTCGCCGCATCGATCTGCAACGTCGAGCCGCCACGATGTGGCAGCAGCGTCTCAAAGTGATCCAAAGCCACCCGCTGCGTATCCTGCAGGTAAGCGAGCACGGCGCCGGCGGCCTGAATCGCCGCGTCGTCACCTGAGTCAAAACCGAACCCCTCCAAACTCCTCGTGCCGAACTGCTTGCACAGCGACTCGCGAGCCTGTTCCAACGCGAACGTCCACGCCGGACGAGCGGTCCAAACCCAACTCGCTGACTGGTCGGGACGGAGCCGCGCGTCGTCCTCGCGGAAGATCAGTTCCGCCGGGCCGATCCGCTCCAGCTCGTCTTCGAGCCGCGAAAACGGAAATACCCCGGCCTCAAATCGTCCGCTCGACAACTCCGCCCACGCGATCCCGATCAAATCCTCCACTCCACCTGCTGCTGAAGTGGTGCGTTTACGACCCGCTCGCCCGGATGGCCCCGCCAAAAAAACCGCCGCCAAAAAGTTCGTTTCCCGCGGGTCCAGCAGGCTGTCGTCGGTCAATGTCCCCGCGCTGACCATTCGCGTCACTTCGCGCCGAACCAGACCTTTGGCCTGCTTCGGGTCCTCGACCTGTTCGCAGACCGCGGCCCGATAGCCGGCTCGAATCAGCTTTTGCAGGTAGGCATCGAGCTGGTGATGCGGAAAACCGGCCATCGCCGTGGGGTTATCGCTCTCCTTGTCTCGACTGGTCAGCGTCAAACCGAGCACTCGCGAGGCCAATTTGGCGTCTTCGCAGAACAGCTCATAGAAATCGCCCATCCGAAACAGCAGCAACGCGTCTCCGCAGGCCGCTTTCGCTTCGTGATACTGCTTCATCATCGGTGTGGTCATCGCCCCATCCTACCTTCCGGATGGAAGCCGATCGACGCCAAGTATCCAACTCGCCCCTGCCCAGTCCGCGCCGCAGCCACGGGCTCCAGGGTCCGCCGTCAGGCAAAAACCGAGACATTTACGGGCGAAAACGCGAAAGCGAAAAAAACCACCCCGATGCCATTGACGCTGACCCGCGATCCGATACATTTCCACCACGCGAGAGGGAAACAAGACTCGGCTGCTTCGCTAAGCGAAACAGGGAGCTTCGTCGCCAATCGCGCGGAGATTTCTGCAAGAAATCGGATCAAAAAATAAAGTCAGCACCGCTTGACGCCGATCCGAATAGCTCGCTAAGATCTCTACCCCGGCCATCAAGTGGTCCGGCAAGCGGACTCGCCAACGCTCAAGTGAAAAGCAGAAAAAAACCTGCAAGCCCTTGACGACAACGAGTCACCTTGCGAAACTACTTGGCTCGCCAACGCGAACAAGAATTTACCCACGAAGCTTTGCTGAGCCGGGTGACATGTTCTGGTTCGCGGCCTGAAACGGTAGCCGTTTGAGCAGCTTGCTGCTCGAACGGCTGGTTTTTCCGGCGACCGAAACTGCGGCCCCCAGGGGCTCGGGTTCGAATTGATGTTTGACAATTTGGTTGTTTGGTAGTTGGCATCTTAAAAGAGCACAACTAATGGGTTAACGATCCGAACGTGAAGAGCTGTGACGAAAGTCGCAACTTTAGCGGGAAGCGGTTAGCCCGATGGGTGTGAGGTTCTTTAAGAGCGTCTTGCGACGATTGGTGAGCGGCTTCGGTCGCGATTCGATCGATCGCAAAAAAATTAGATTAGCTTTAGGATTCTTTGTGGTGTTGATCGCTGGCGATCACGAAACAGGTGAGTGGATTTCGTTCGGGAAACCGTGCGAATGATTCGAGCCTGATTTTGGGATGCGTCAGTGTTTGAGTTATCGTTAGCGGTAGATCGTCGGATCGATTGCTGGTGGTGTTCGGTGCGTTGCGCGGGGCTTGTTCCCGTCGGCCTACAGGACGTCGCGAGTTCGAGATTTCGGCGGCCAATCTACTAAGAGCACACGGGGGATGTCTTGGCATCAAGAGACGAAGAAGGGCGTGGAAGTCTGCGATAATCCTGGGGAAGCTGACAAACAAGCAATGATCCCGGGGTACCCGAATTGCACTTAGCTGAATACATAGGCTATTTGCGATAACCTGCTGAACTGAAACATCTAAGTAAGCAGTGGAAAATAAAGAAAAATCGATTCCGTCAGTAGCGGCGAGCGACAGCGGAACAGCCCAAACCGGGGGGGTTTCCCTCCCGGGGTTGTAGGGCCTCTCATTGTGGAGTTACAAATCGGCGAGTTAGCGGAACGGCTTGGAAAGGCCGGCCATAGCGGGTGACAGCCCCGTACGCGAAAACTTTGTCGACTCCCGAGAGGTACCTGAGTAGGTCCAGTCACGTGAAACCTGGACTGAATCTGCGGGGACCATCCCGCAAGGCTAAATACTCCTTGATGACCGATAGCGAACCAGTAGCGCGAGCGAAGGGTGAGAAGAACCCCGATTAGGGGAGGAATGTGAACCTGAAACCGTGTGCCTACAAGCGGTCGGAGCTCTATGTTGCTTGCAACACGAGTGACGGCGTGCCTTTTGCATAATGATCCGGCGAGTTGTGGTATACGGCTTGGTTAAGATCTTACGGATCGAAGCCCAAGGGAAACCGAGTCTGAATAGGGCGAAATATGGTCGTATGCTGCAGACGCGAAACCTGAGTGATCTACCCATGAGCAGGTTGAAGCGCGGGTTAAACTGCGTGGAGGACCGAACCCACTTGGGTTGAAAACCGAGGGGATGACTTGTGGGGAGGACTGAAAGTGTAATCAAACCAGGAGATAGCTCGTTCTCTCCGAAATATCTTGAGGGATAGCGTCGAGCAACTATTTACCGGGGGTAGAGAGACTGAATCGGATGGGGGCCCTTCCCGGGGTACCTCACTGAACCAAACTCCGAATACCGGTGAAACTATCTCGGCAGTCAGTCCCTGGGGGATAAGCTCCAGGGTCGAGAGGGAAACAACCCAGATCGCCTGCTAAGGTCCCGAAGAAATACTTAGTCACTAAGGAAGTTGAAATGCTATGACAGCTGGGATGTTGGCTTAGAAGCAGCCACCATTTAAAAAGTGCGTAACAGCTTACCAGTCGAGCA
>RECD01000235.1 GCA_007694185.1 Planctomycetaceae bacterium | reverse complement strand
CCTAGCCGCGGAAAACGCGAGCCCCTCACCCCCAGCCCCTCTCCCCGCAGCGGGGAGAGGGGAGCAGGAGGAGAGAGGGGACGGACCAATCATGCGACCGCACGATGGTCGCGGAAGGTGAGCCGGGTTGAGCCCTGTGCCTTTGTGGTTGGTTTGGCGATGGAGGACGGGGACGGGGTTGGTGGGGGTTGGGGTGGCCCTGCCCGTGTGGGGGCGGATGAGCTAGACTCTTCTCTGCCTCGGGCGGATGGCGTTTCGTCCTTCCCGAGGCTTTTCCTGGCGAGAATCGGTCGGTTCTCGTCGCCGTTCATTACCTCCAGCCCACCCCGTTGATGTCCGCTGCTGCCGACGCGTCCTCCAGCCCGCGTACGATGCTGGAAAAAATTTGGGATTCGCATGTCGTTCATGCCGAGCCCGGTCAACCCGCGATCCTGTACGTCGATTTGCATCTGGTGCACGAAGTCACCAGCCCGCAGGCGTTCGAGGGTCTGCGGCTGAACGGCCGCCCGGTCCGTCAACCCGCTCGGACGATCGCGACCCCCGACCACAACGTGCCGACGAGCGACCGGTCGCTGCCGATCGCCGACCCGATCAGCCGCAAGCAGATCGAGACGTTGCGGGAAAATTGCAAGGAATTCGGCATTCGGCTGTTCGATATCGGCGATGTCCGCCAAGGGATCGTTCACGTCATCGGCCCCGAGAACGGCTACACCCAGCCCGGCATGACGATCGTCTGCGGCGACAGCCACACGGCGACTCACGGCGCTTTCGGGGCACTGGCGTTCGGGATCGGGACGAGCGAAGTGGAACACGTGCTGGCGACTCAGACGCTGCTCCAGTTCAAGCCGAAGACGTTCGAATTGCGGGTCGACGGCGAGTTGCCCAAGGGCGTGACCGCCAAGGACATGATCCTCTACCTGATCGGCAAGCTCGGCACCGCCGGCGGCACCGGTTACGTGCTGGAGTACAGCGGCGATTGCGTCCGTCGGCTGACGATGGAAGAGCGAATGACGGTCTGCAACATGTCGATCGAAGCGGGCGCCCGAGCGGGGATGATCGCCCCGGATCAGACAACGTTCGATTACTTGAAAGGCAAACCGGAAGCCCCCCAAGGTGCCGATTTCGATCGTGCGGTGGAGATCTGGAAGGGTTTGCCGAGCGACCCGGGGGCGGTGTTCGATCGCTCGTTGACGTTCCGCGGCGAAGAGATCGAGCCGCAGGTGACTTGGGGGACGAACCCCGGTCAGGTGTTGGGGATTCGCGATCGGGTCCCGGCACCAGGTGATTTCGACGACCCGACCGAGCGGAAGTCGACCGAAGCGGCGCTGCAGTACATGGGGTTGACCGCCGGCACGCCGCTGCAAGCAGTGACGTTGGACCGGGTGTTCATCGGCAGTTGCACGAACGCCCGGATCGAAGACTTGCGGGCCGCCGCCGCGGTTGCCAGAGGTTATCGCGTGTCGAGCGACGTCACCGCGATGGTCGTCCCGGGCAGCGGCCAGGTGAAGCGACAAGCGGAACAAGAGGGGCTCGATCGGGTCTTCATCGAAGCCGGTTTCGATTGGCGTGAGGCCGGTTGCAGCATGTGTTTGGCGATGAACCCGGACAAGTTGGCGCCGGGTGAACGGTGTGCGAGCACCAGCAACCGCAACTTCGAAGGACGCCAAGGCAAGGGGGGACGGACACACTTGGTCAGCCCCGCGATGGCGGCGGCCGCGGCCGTCAAGGGACATTTCGTCGACATCCGAGATTGGGACTACCACGCATGAAATCGTTTACCACGCATACCGGCGTCGTCGCCACGATGGACCGCGCCAACGTCGATACCGACCAGATCATCCCGAAGCAGTTCCTGAAGCGGATCGAGCGGACGGGGTTTGGTCAATTCCTGTTTTTCGATTGGCGGTTCCTCGAAGACGGCACGACACCCAATGCCGAATTTGAGCTGAATCAGCCCGTTGTTGGCGGGGCGTCGATCCTCGTGACCCGCAAGAATTTCGGCAGCGGCAGCAGTCGCGAGCATGCGGTCTGGGCGCTGGACGATTACGGATTTCGGTGCGTGATCGCGCCTTCGTTCGCCGACATTTTCTTCAACAACAGCTTCAAGAATGGGCTGTTGCCGATCGCCTTACCCGAAGCGGACATCGACGAGTTGTTCGCTCGCGCCGCGGCCCATGCGCCGTATTCGCTGACGATCGATTTGGAGCAGCAACAGATCTCGGACGGGGCCGGCTTTGTTCGCAGTTTCGCGATCGATCCGTCGCGTCGGCACAACCTGCTGCACGGTTTGGATGACATCGCTCAGACGCTGTTGCACGAAGACAAGATCACGGCGTTCGAAAACCGCCGCGCCGCTCTCGCCTCGGCCTGATGCCGGCGCTGATCGGTTCGGCCGTCGTCGTCCTGCTGCTGCTCGCCCTCGGTGGCCTGATCCATCGTCGGTTCGGCATTTTCGAGCGGGTTTACATCCCCGCTTCGGTGATCGCCGGTGTGTTGGGGTTGGCGCTCCTTCAGGCGGCGGAGTGGTCGTGGGATGGGGTCGAGCCGAGCGACACGGTCGCGCTGGCTTGGGACGGCCTGGCTTGGGTCAGCCCGGTTGCTGAGACGTTGCGGGGGTGGCCCGGTTACCTGATCGCCGTCGTCTTTGCCGCGATGCTGCTGCAACCCCCTTCGGGCAAGCGTGGCGGCGTGTCGGTTCGCGCCACGGCTTGCGAAGCGTTGATGGTCGGCGTGATCGCGACGGGACAAACCGCCATCGGCTTGCTGCTAACCTGGCTCGTCATCCGTCCGAAGTACGACGTCCCGGATGCCTTCGGGATGCTGATCGAAACCGGATTCGCCGGCGGGCACGGGACGGCCGCTGCGATGGGCCAGGTCTACGCGACGCCCGGCATCGATTTTCCCAGCGGCCTCGACTTGGGGCTGCTAATGGCAACCGCAGGACTCGTCTACGGCACCGTCTCCGGGATCTTCTGGATCAATGTGGTGCTGCGGTTTGCCGGTCGATTTCGCGTTCCGCCGGGCGTCAACCGATCGGTCGGCGGTGATCAACCGCGCGACGCGGATCGCGAGATCGGACGAGAAGTTGCGGTGGCGGAAAAGTCGCAAGCCGCATCCAGAACCGTCGGCCTCGGAACTGATCAAAAGTGGTGGTCGGCTTACGTCAGGCAATCGTTTTGGATCGCGTTGGCCTTCGTCCTCGGCATCGGGTTGCACGGCGTCGTCGGCGGGGTGGCGGGTCGGTTGGATGCGAACCGGCCTTTGGAGGGCGTCGGCCAGGATGCGGCGGATTTGGTCGAAGGATCGTCCGGCGAGGTGACGACGGATGGGAACGCAAAAGACGAGGGATCACCGCTAGGGAAGAAGTTGACCTACACCAGTTTGGTCGGCGGCTTTCCGCTGTTCATCTACACGCTGCTGGGTGGGCTGGTGATCTCGCGGGTATTGGCTCGGTTCGGGCAAACGGGATGGCTCAACGGCCCAGCGGGTGGGCGGATCAGCGGTTGGGCGATGGACGGGTTGGTCGTGGCAGCCATCACGACCTTGAACCTCGACGCCGTCGCGAGTTTCCTGATCCCGGTCACGATCCTGTTCGTCGGCGGCGCGATCTGGTCCGCCGTCTGCTTGCTCTACTTGGCCCCGAGGATGCTGCCTGCGGCGTATTGGTTTGAATTGGGGCTGATCAATTACGGGATGAGCACCGGGACGACGGCGACCGGATTTGTGCTGTTGCGGTTGGTCGATCCCGAACTGCGGACCGACGCGGCGAAGTACTACGCGCTCGCTGCCCCTTTTTCGGCCCCGTTGGTCGGCGGCGGCTTGGTCACGCTCGGGCTGCCGCTGTTATTGCTGGGGCGAGTCCCGATCGGGATTTCGACGCTGCTGGTGGCGGCCGCGGTCGTCGTCATGATCCTGGTGGGCCGGCGTTTGAACCGACAGGACGACACGGCTATGGCGCGAGAATGATCGTTTCGCGAAGTCGCCGGTTGCTTCAGCCAACGTCTGGTGACGCGTGGAGGTCATTCGAGTTGCGGGGCCGCAGGATCACTCGGGCTAGCAGGCCGACAATCAACAGGACGGCGACCAGGGCGACGATCGGCAGGATTAGCGCCAACAGCGTCATGGCGGCCGACGCGATCCATTCGATCGTCGACACGATCGGGTTACCGAGCCCGGCGGTCGTCCCCAGCGACGCGGCGCGGACCGCGACGATGTCCATCAGGATGACCTCGGCGGTAGCGAGGGGTGAGGCGATCAAGCGTTGGTGGTTGTTGCGATCGTGTCGAGGGATGCGGTCCGGCCGCAAGGGCGGTAGCGGTCCGCTGGACAGGCGACATCCTGCCACGGGCCGGACGATCGCATCGTGGCAGCTGATCCGAGACCAATTTTAACCGGCAAGGGGCCGACGCGTGCGACCCGCAGCGTGACGGCGATCGATTCGTTGCGTTCAGGGGGGTCGTCATTCCTCATTACTCGAGGGCAAAATGGGGACGCTTGCGACATCGTCCCCCAGCCGAACCTAACCATGAACTTCAAATTGCTGCTCACCATCGTCGAGACGGAAAAGAGTGAAGCGGTATTGACCGCAGCTCGCAACCACGGGGCATCCGGGGCGACGGTGCTGTCGAGCGCCCGCGGCTTATCGCTCAACCGGGCAGTCGGGATTTTCGGGTTTGAACTCTTCGAACGCCGTGAGGTTGTGTTGGTGCTCGCGGAAGAACGCCGTGTCGATGCCGTTGTCAACGCGATTCTGACGACCGGTGAGATCGACGAGAGCCTCGCATCCGGTATCATTCTGCGGCTTGACGTCGAACAGGCCTGGGGCTTGGCGGAGCACGTTCGGATGTTGGAGCGATCTCAACCGCCAGACGGACCGGCGTCGGCAGGCTGATTCCCCCGACGATGACTCGGCTCGACCGCCGCTGATCGGCACCCCGCACCATTTTGCACATGTTTTTGCTCGACACGACGATTCTGGCCGCCAGCAGCTTGCTGTTGTTAGGCATCGCCTCCAGCAAGTTCTCGGCGCGGCTCGGAATGCCGGTGCTGGTGATGTTCTTGGGCCTCGGGATGCTGGCCGGGTCGGAGGGACTCGGCGGGATCGCGTTCGAGGACTACTCGTTCGCCTACGGCATCGGAACGCTCGCCTTGGCGTTGATTTTGTTCAGCGGCGGGTTGGGGACGCCTTACAAGGCGGTTCGTGCGACTTGGAAACCGGCCGGGCTGTTGGCGACGGTCGGCGTTCTGATCACGGCCGTGGTCACCGGTGTGGCCGCCTCGTACATCCTCGAAATCTCGCTGGCTCAAGGCTTATTGCTCGGCAGCATCGTCGGTTCGACGGACGCGGCGGCCGTCTTTTCGATCCTGCGGTCCGGCGGCGTTCATATCCGTCGTCGCCTGGCGGACACGCTCGAGGTGGAAAGCGGGTCGAACGATCCGATGGCCATCTTCATGACGGTCGGCCTGATCGAGGTGTTGACCGGCAACGTCACACCGGGGATCGGGCTAGCCGGTTTGTTCTTCAATCAGATGCTAGTGGGGCTCGCGGTCGGGATCGGCATCGGGCTGGCGTCAGTCTGGGTGCTCAAACACATCCACCTCGGGGCCGCAGGGCTTTATCCCGTTTTAGCGACCGCCTGCGGGCTGTTCTCTTACGGTCTGGCCGCTGACCTGGGAGGCAGCGGCTTTCTGGCGACCTATTTGACCGGGATGGTCATCGGCAACCATCGGGTCGTCTTTCATCGCGGGATCGTGCTGTTTCACGACGCGGCGGCCTGGCTCGGCCAGATCGTCATGTTCATCATGCTGGGGATGCTCAGCTTCCCCAGCCGGTTGCTGGATGTGTTCGTCCCGGGGCTCGCGATCGCCGTGGTTTTGGTCTTTGTGGCCCGGCCGCTAGCGGTCGTGTTGAACGTGTTCCCGTTTCGTTTTTCGTTTCGAGAACAGGTGTTCCTCTCCTGGGTTGGTCTGAAAGGGGCCGTACCGATCACGCTGGCGACCTTCCCGCTGCTGGCCGGCATCCCGTCGGCGTCGTTGATTTTTGATGTCGTCTTTTTTGTCGTCCTCGTTTCGGCGATCGTCCAGGGCTGGAGTCTCCCTTGGGTCGCCCGCAGGCTGCGGCTCGAAACGGCCCCGACGCGGCAGGCACCGGTGACGCTGGAAATCAGCTCTTTGCATGACATCGAAGGGGACATCGTCGACTACTACGTCGCCCCCGAAGCTCGCGCGGCCGGCAAGCTGGTCAAGGAGTTGGCGCTGCCGGAGGATGTCGTGATCGCCTTGATCGTCCGGGAGCACCAGATCCGGATGCCCAAGGGGAGTTCGCGGATCGAGGCGGAGGATCACGTGGTCGTCGTCTTGCGGCCAGGAGTGCGGCCGCTGGTCGATCGCGTGTTCGCCCCGCGGGCGATGGAAGGGGTGGAAAAGGAATTGCCGCGAGCGGTCGAGTTCCCGCTGCGGGGCAATATCTCCGTTCGAGAGCTGGAAGAGTTCTATCAGCTCAGCTTGGGTGGCGACGCCTCGATAACGCTCGACAAATGGTTCCGCGAACGAGTCGGCGGCTCCCGTGTCAGCAAGGGGATGACGGTGAATTGTGACCGCGTGCGGTTGCGAGCCGTCGAAGTCGCCGCGAATGGTCACATTCAGTACCTGGGGATGACGATCCTCCCCGAGGGGGCTCCGGACGACGAGGCCGTTCGTGAACTGCCTACGGAGTCGTTGGTCGGCACCGACCCCGCAACAGGCGAGGCGGCATCGATGTCAGTGCCCGCATCGGACTCGGCCGAGTCCGCGGGCAGCCCCGTGGTCGATGAGGACAGAATCGCCCGATCCGTAGCAGGCGATAGATCGGTCCAACGCGAGCAGGAATCTTAAGGATCGCGCGGGAAATATCTGTCGCCACATCCACGCTCTGGCGAGCGTAGCTACCGTCGCCAGACGGTGGCCGGACCCAACGGATTGGAAAAAAAACAGACAGTTATTTTCCGCACGATGCTTAAAACTCACACCGAATAACACGCAACCTGTTCGGCCAACTTATTAGAGACCAGGCGGAATTCGTCGTCCGTGGAAAATGCGTTTCGCGGTATAAAAATCGAATGCCCGGAATCGGGAACCAGAAAGATCCCATCAGGCGTAACCGCAACAACACCAAACGCTTCGTATCTCACAGTGCCTTCCGTATTGGTTGTCAAGATTTGCAAGTGGTCATCGTTGAACGTCAATTTGGCGAACTTGTCCACCGCCACCGACGCCAATCGCTGCCGTATCCAACGCTGTCGGTGCGTTATGGCGTCGATCAGGTTGAGTGCCGCGAAAACGAACAACCCGCCGGCAATCGGTCGGTGAGATTCCAAGCGAAACGATGCCAAGGCGGTGACGGCGACAAATGACAACGCAATCGGAATCGCAAATCGTCGCCAGCGACTCCGGTAACGCACCCAATTCGCGTAGTAGGCGTTAAAGTAGTCGCGGTCAAAATCGATGGAAGCGACGGCGTTCATGATACGGCGTGATCCGGCAGAACGATTAGGGTTTTAAGCACTTCAACAGGTTTCATGCCGCACAACTTGAACTCGCGAATCGACACCTCGTTGGCCAGTCGCGTGGACCCTGCCGAAATGTTTTGTTGCCGTACTTAGCGGAACGGCGCAAGCCGTCCGGTGAGTCGGCAATGGCAATGCCGGACGGTTTGCGCCCTTCCGTTTTCCTGGCGAAAAACACGGCCAGCCGATTGTGTTTGTTTTGCCGAAGGACACCTGTCGGCATGCTTAAGCCACCGGAACCTGTTGCGAGGAACTCGCCCTTCGGGTGCTTTGCACAACAGGTCCCGGACACTTTTTTACCGCTCACGGCTTAATGGTTCCGTCAATTCAGCGGGAACTCTTCTTCGTTGCGATCTTGATAAAGCGGCAGGTGACGGTAGTAGACTTCCAGGATCATCGCGGCCATGGCGGTCGTGTAGAGCCGGCCGCCGACATCGCCGTGCGGGTCTTTGAAATGCCAGCTCCCTTTTTCGTGGCCTTGAGTGGCTTGCGTTCGGATCAGGTGTTCGCGGAGCGGCACGTGCCAGCGGTCCCAGCCGGGGTGGCGGACGTTGTGCAGCGCAAGCGCCGCGTAGTAGTCGTGATAGACGTCGGTCAGCTTCGGGCCGCGTTCGGCTAATTCCCACATCGCGTGTTGGAACGGGGTTTGGAAGGGCGATTCGCCGAGATAGAGGAGTGTGGCCAACCCGATCGCGGTCGTCGCCGGTTCGGGTTTGGGCGAGACGTAGCCGAAGCGATACGTATCGGGTGCGGCGAGGCTGCGGACGAAGGTGCGGGCTTTCGGGAGCGTGTCGGAACGGAGCGGGACGCCGCCGTAGCGGGCGGAAACGAGCGACAGGATTTGCCAGGCTGAAACGGTCATGTCACCGGGGCTGCCGGGAACGTAACGCCAACCGCCGCCACTGTGCTGGGCGACCATCGTGAACAGCACCGCGTCTTCGACCAAGCGGCGGATGTCTTCGTCTTCGCGGCCGAGTTGCCGGTCGATGTTGAGGACCTCGGTCAGCGCCAGGGTGGCGATGCCGTGTCCGTACATGCTGCCGGCTTGCAGGTCGACACCGAACTGGGCAGGACGGGCCGTTTCACGCAGGAAGTAGATCCCGCTGCGGACATTCTCGGCGTACTTGCCGTCGTGTTGCGTGTAGCCGGCGCCCATGAAAGCGAGCAGCGCGAGTCCGGTCGCGGCGGTGTTCGGCGTCGCGTTGTCGCCAGCGAGGCTGCTGTGGGAACAGCGGCCGTTGCAGGGTTCGGTTGAGAGCTGGAAACTCCACGAGCCATTGAACTTTTGGTGGGCGGCGATCCATTCCAAGGCGGCTTCGACCGCCGCTTCGCTTTGTGGCGTTGCGCCGTAGCGGGCTCCCAATTCCGAGCGGCTCGCCGGCGTCCGCGGCGCCATGCCACCTTGGGGCAACACCTGTCTGGCGGCCGTGAGGCTAGCGTCGCGGCCTCCGTCGGGCGTTCCCGAGCGACCCGATCCGAGCCACTGAGAAACCTCTTGGCGGAGCTTTTCCGTGGCGGCGACGGCCGCGGCTGACGATCGGCCTGCCGGGGCATCCGGAGAAAAGTCAGCCAACCAATCGGGCGGGGCGATCTGTTCGGCTGCGGGGGCGGAAATCGCCGCCGGTTCCAAGTTGGCCAGTTCGGTCGGATTGCCCTGTGGCGTCGGATCGTTGCTCTTGAAGGAATCGGACGGGTCGCTGGCGCCCGCGGCAGCCTCTGCGGCGGATTGCGAGGCCGCCGCAGCGCTCGGGTCGGCGACAGGGTCGAGCCGGCTGATGTTGACGGTCTGGGTCGAATCCGATGGACCGGTGCGAGCCAGGATCATCGTTTGGCGGCCCTGGTCGCCGGTAAATCGCCACAGCGTCAGCAAAATCAGCAGCGCGGTGTGAAACAGCAGGCTGATCAACCAAGCGGGTGTCTCCTCGCCGTCCCACCACCGTCGCTCGGGCGGAGCGGGTGCATGCGGCACCGGTTGTGACGGTGAGGAGGAAAGGGAGGCCATGCGGCGCGGCACCGGATCAGGGTCAAAAGGCGAACCGTATGATCCAGCTTAGTACACAGAAAGGGCGACGCGAACATCAAAGCGGATCAGAGCGGGAAGTCGTCTTCGCCCGCGGTCGCCGCATAAAGCGGCATGTGGCGGTAATAGACTTCCAAGATCATCGTCGACATGGCGGTGACGTACAGCCGTCCGCCGGCATCGGTCGCGTGGCCGCCGCCGAAAAACCAGCTCCCTTCGGCGCCGCCCGAAGTGGCCTGTTGGGCGACCAGCCAATCACGCATTTCGCCGTTGAATTTTTCCCAGTGCTCGCCGCCGTATTGGCGCAGGACCTGAGCCGCGTAGTAGTTGTAATAGACGTCCGTTTTGCTGAAGCCCAATTTACTCAGGTGCCCGACGCCCTTTTGCAGGCCGGGGTGATTCTTGTCCCAGCCGGTGTACATGCGGCAGAGCAAGCCGATCGCGGTGGTGCTGGCGCGGACACCTTTGACCGGTTCGGTGTAGCCGTAGACGGAGCCTTCATCGGAAGCGACGGAGTCGAGGAAACTCATCGCGCCGCGGATGGTGATCGGCGGGACGACCAGGTTCCCCATGTAGGCGCTCTTGAGGGCCATCACGTGCCAACCGACGACCGACGTGTCGCTGGGCGGTTGCCCGCGGACGGTGTACCGCCAACCGCCGTCGGAGTTTTGGGCGTAGGCGGTGAAATTGATCGCGGCTTGGGCGGGGCCGAGCAACCACGGGTCTTCGGTCATCGCGAAGGCTTCGCACAGCAGGATCGCGACCAAGCCGTGGGAATAGAGGTTGCCGCCGCTTTCGGTGAAATCGAGCGTCTGCATGCCGCCGATCGACTTTTGCTTGCCGTTGTTGAGCAAGAAAAAGAGGCCCCTGCGGACCGTGTCTTTGTGTTCGCCCACCATGTGGGTTTGGCCGGCACCGAGGAACGGCAGCAACGCCAGTGCGGTGGCGGCGTTGAATGCCTTGGCACGGGACGGATCGCCCGGGTTGCCGCCGGAATCGCGTCGGACGGCGGTGTGCATGAAGGTCCATGCGCCGTTGGGCATTTGGTGTTTGGCGATCCAGATCAACGCCTTGGCGACCGCCGCTTCGCTGCTGTCGTTGCCGCCGAATTCCCGCAGCAGCTTTTTCTTCATGTCGGCGCTGCGGCTATCCAACGAGCTGCTGCTCATGCTCGACAACGACTGCAACGAGGCGTTGGTCGGAGCCATTTCGGAAGCCAAGTCGATCGTTTCAATCGGGTTTGACGTCAGTTCGGTAGGCGTCTCAACCGCCGTGGGGGTGATGTCGAGCGACTCGGAAACGTCGACTTGCATCTCCGGCATCTCTTCCGAGTCCATGTCCTCGGAAAAATCGGCATCGTCGATCGTGAATTCGGCGATTTCCGGACCTTCTTCGGCGCTGTTGGACGCCGTCAGGACGTTGATCAGTTTCGTCGGGTCGGCCAGGGTCATCAAACCCAATGCCATCAGGATGATCACGTGTACCAACATGCTGATCGCCCAAGCCGGGACGGCTTGAAACAGCACGAACCGCTTGCGGGGATCGGCTACGGGCAAGTGAGGCTCTGCCGCGAGATCGACCTGGCGGGTGATGGGAGCGGGCTTGGCGGGCGCCGCAGTCGACTGCTTCGGGTCTATGACGTCAGGCATGGTGCGGTAACGGACCGAGCCGGTCGTGAGAGGAAGGGCTGTAGAATTCGATGAAAAGGAGCTGCTGAGTCAGGGGGTAAACAGCGCTGGTCACGAATCGGGACGGTTTTCTGTTGCGGTTGGTTATCCAAACATTCTAACGAGTCACGTCGCTCGAGATGCCGCGAACTTGAAAAAGTCGCTGCCGCCACATGTTTCTGGCGGCCTTTTCTCTTGAACACTTGGGGAAAACGAATGTACCCAAGTGACCGGCAAGGGGGCGGCGGGTCGCGATGCGGCGGGCGATGCGGTTGGCGGGATGGAAACGCATTTGGCGATTGGGCGATCGCTGCCGACGGTGCCGAAGACCGCGGAAGAGGAACGGTTGGGAATCAGACAGCCGCGACGGCGGAACCTGCTGTTGTTAAGCTAGTGCTGCGTTCCCATTGGGAATTAGGGTGGGACCGGACGGCTCGCGCCGTTCCGCTAACAAAAATAGCGGCAGGGCGCAAGCCCTCCGGTGTGTCAACCCGAAAATCGAA
>RECD01000139.1 GCA_007694185.1 Planctomycetaceae bacterium | reverse complement strand
GGTATTGACGACCTCGCTTGATTGTCAGTCGTTGACCTGTGTGTCTTGATCGTTTTTCTCTATTTCGACGCTGCGGGCTATTCGGAAGCCGAACGTGTACGTTTTCTCGTCGGGACGCGATAGCCTTCGTGCGCTGGTCCGCGCCAATTCGGCCTCGTTGTCGAACGATCCCCCGCGAATGCTGAATACGGATTCGGCTTTGTATTCTGGCCGCGCCCATTCCTGCCACTCGATGTCCGGGATCCGATAGGACCTGCGATAAGCTTGAAACGGACTCAAGCACCATTCGCTGACGTTGCCGAACATGTCGAACAGCCCGAAGCGGTTGGGCAGTTTACTGCCTACCGGATGGCTGCGTCCCCCGCTATTGCTCTTCGTCCAAGCGTATTGGTCGATCAGCCGCGGGGTCCAACCGAAGGGCCATGTCATCGGCACCCCCGAGCCGGCCGCGTATTCCCATTCGATCTCTGTTGGCAAGCGATAACCGGTTCTTGTCATGATGTCTTCCGGGAAGGTGAAAGTTTCCCAGTTCCCATCCCAAATGTGCGGATAACACCACTGATCCTCCGGCAGCCCTTCGGTTTCGGACAGCCATTGGCAATAGACGATCGCGTCGTACCAACGGACCGATGTCCGCGGGCAATCGGGTTCGGGGGCGAAACGTCGACTGGCATAGAACGAGCCTCCCGCTTTCCCACGTGTGTTCCCCCTGGCCCGCTCACGTGCCTGTTCCTGCTCGTAAAATCGCCGAACCTTCTCATCACGCTGGAACTTGTCGAATTGCTCCACCGTCACTTCAGTTTGTCCGATTAGAAATGGCTGCATCCCGACGACATAGCCGCCGATTTCGGAACTCTCGCGCAGCGGCTCGTGATTGAACGATCCGATCCAGACCCGATTCGGCGGGTCGATTCTCGTCATCCAAGTCCCATCGCCGGAGCGGCTGAGCCGATCCTGCCCGTCAGGCACCGATTCAACCACATTCTCCGGCTCGGTCAGCGCTTCCGGGTACCAAGTTCGTCGCAATCGCCTGGCCGCCGCGGCGAGTCCGACGTCCGCGTCCTCGGTGAGCGCCGCTAGCCCATCGCGCCAGTTGTCCCGCTGGGCGGTACCGAGCCGCTGAACCGGATGAGCCGCCAACGCCAGCAGCAGGTTTCGTTTCACCGCCACGGATTGAGTCGGTAGCAGCAGCCGCAACAGGGTCTCCGGCGAGATCGCTTCGATGGCGAGCGCTTGGATCGTTTCCGCCGCTTCGGCGATTCGATCGGGATCGTCGTCGCTGGCGTCGAGCCGAGCGACGACCGGGTCTGTCACCCCGAGCGCGGCCAAGCAGGCAGCCAGCGTCGCGCCGGTGGTGACGCGGCGGGCGTGCTGTTGGTATTCAACCGGGCGTCGCCACGCCGAGACGGCTCGCACCCCATCCGTTTCCAGGCAGCAGGGGACGAAGCCGTCGGCGATCGCTTGTTGCATCGCCACCAGGTGATCGTCGATTGAGCCGGTGAGCAACTTGCCGGACTGCTCGGCGTGTCCTTGCCAAACTCCGAGCGCAAAGGTGGCGAACCCGCCGGCCGCGAGCGTTTCGCGGACCTTTGGCGATTCCCACAGCGACTCGCACTTCGGGTCGCGAAGGCAGCGGATCAATACGTCAACGCGTTCTTCGGCCGGAATGCGGTCGAGCAGTTCGGTGAATCGGCTCGCGTACTCGTCGGCTTGTTCCGGATTGGCGACGGACTGAATGGCAAAGACCCTAGCCGCGATCCAGGGTGGCGCGGTGGCCAGTCGCGGTTCCGACTCCGCGGCTCGTTGGAAGTCGCCCGGTTGGAGCATCGCTGATCGAAATGATTCCAGCTCGGCAGCTTTCGCCCGCTTGCTCTCCGTCGTCGCGGCGTCATCAGCCGGATCGGCCTGACGCTCGCCGCCATTGGGATCGAGCCGTTTCAACAAGTCGCGTCGCCGGCATTCCAACAATTCCCGAGCGACTCGGTTGGGCCACGCGGCAACGTCGTCACCCGCTGTGCTCGCGTTGCGGCTGGCGTTGTGTTCGAAATAGAGATAGGTATTCTGACCCTGCGAATCGTAGGCCGGGATCAGCCGCACGTCGGTTGCTGTTGCGCCCGGGTAGTGGTCGCCAAAAGTCGCCCAGTAACGCAGCTCTTCACCGACGGTTCGATCGAGCAGCACGCCGGTATCTTCCGTCCAGATCGCGACACATTCTCGCGGTCCCGCCGGCAAGCGGTTCACACACAGCCGCCGCGCCGTGTAACCACGGTCGTTCCAGTTCGTGGAGTCGCGGTGGTAGTCGAACATTTCGGGGTAATACCGCACTTGGACCGGCTCTTCCCCGCCGGAATCCGCGGTTTCCGACGTCGTCTCGGAGGGGCGTCGACCGACGAGGACCCAGCCACCGGTGGTGGATGCGTCCGTTGCGGGTTCGCTCTCGGCGTTGCCGCTGCCGTAATCAGCCGGCTGGTAGCAAACATCTTCCCATTGCCAACCTTCGGCCGCCGCCTCGGCTGCTCGGCGATCAAGTTCGTCGGAATTCCAGGGGCCAAATCGCTGCCCGATGTACCCGTCGCGTCGCCAGACCACCGAGGCGATCGCCGGAGTCTCCGCGGTCTGGCCCACGCGGCATCGCCAACTCGCCAAACGAAAGCCGCGACTTTCCAACGCGTCGCTCAAGCCGACAAAGTGAGCATCCGGCAATTCGGTCACGATGACGAAATCCGGCATCGCAACCCCGTGGCCGTCCCGAATGATCTCCAGCCACGACTCATCGATTGGCAAATGCGGCCCCGCTGAATCGACACCAGGCATACCAATCAGCCGGTCATTTTCGACTCGCAAAGCTGCGATCACCGCTTCCTGGTCCGCCGGATCGTCCATCCGCTGGACCTTCGTGAGCAACGGGGGCAGTTCCCTCGCGTCGAGCGTGGTGGCGATTCGAGCGAGTGTGGAGTGCTGCTCATCGGATAGCAATTCCAACAACACGCGCAACAACGGTTGTCGCTCCACCGAGGCATCCCGTTCAGCCAGCAACGCGTGCCCCGTGGCGGTGAGTGCCGGTTCGAGCGGCTTGACCAGTTCGATCCACGCGTACCGGTCGCTGCCCGAAATCGCCAACAGGTCGTTCAACAGCGTCTTCGAGTGAGGAGCGAACCGCTCGGCTGCGGACGGTTCCAACCGAGTCAGCAGGCTGGCGGCGACCAACCGTTGCTGCGAATCGTCGGAATCGAAGAACTGCCAAAGTTCCGGCCAATCCGAACGTTGCCAAAGTCCCAGCATTTCGGCCGCAGCCGGCACCGCGGCAGGTGGCAATTTCTTGATTTCCTCCAACAACACCGGCAAACTCATGTCCGGTTCGCTGGGAAGCAAGTACCAATGCGCGATGGCCGAACCTGACGCGGCCTGCTGTTTCGCGGCCCGCTCCAGATGTAGTTCGGCACCGCCCTGTTGCACCATGCGAAGCCGCTCGGGCAACTCGGTTAAGCCGCTGCGCAGGAATTCCTCAACCAGCGCCGCCCGATTCCGCTCCTTCCAGCTCCATCCCAACAGGACGCCGGCGAGAACTAAGACCGCAGCGGCCGAGGTATAGACGCGGGCGAGCCGCCTTGCCGAGCGGCTGAGGTATTCGCCTTCCAACGTCGAACGCTCGCCGCGGCGGGTGAACAGGGACCAGCTGGCCCAGCGAGGTGCGGAGGCTAATAAGTTGGCCGACCGATCGACTGACCAACGCCGAGCCGCCGAGCGGAGGGCCAACCGATTGCGTCCACGCCAAGTCGATTCGTCCTCGGCCGTCATCCACGCGCGGATGCTGGGGACGAGGTGGTCGTGAGTCAATTGATACCGTTTGGACGGCTTGCCGACGCTCTCCTCGGAGCTCGAATCATCGGACGGCGGAGTGATCGAGTCGGACGGCGGGCCATCTGTTGATCGCGGCACCTGAGTCGTCCGCGTGGACGGTTCCTCCACCGCGGCGGGCGTGATCAGCCGCACTTCGGAATCGAGCAGCCTCAGCACGCGGAGCAGCGTCGGCCGCTGGGCGTCGATCGCACCCCGCTCGATGATTTCGTCCGCCGTCACCGTGTGCTGGCGGATCGAAACCGATTCGATCGGCAGCAAGCAATCGAGGACGCGGCGTACCAATTCGGGGTGCCGACGTAATTCGGGATGAGCCGATGGACCGGACAAGCGTTCGCGAAGAAAATTGACACTCAAGCCTTCCATCCCACCGACCCGGCGGAGCGTCGCCGGTGTCCACGGTTGGTCCTTCAACATCTCGGTCAACATCGCCAGTCGCACGGGGGTGACGCGTCCTTCCTCCGCCAAGGCGGCGACCGACTGTTCCACGAACCGTTCCGCTTCGCGATCGATCGCCTTGGGGTCGATCGCCCCCAACGCGAACCCGAAGGCGGTCAACACCCGCCGCGCGTGCGACTTGCCGAAACGATCGATCGTGGCGAAGTTCGTATCCTGAAGCAGCGGTTCCTCAACCAGATTCATGAAGCCGGCCGCTTGCCGAAAGAAGTCGTCGCGGACGATCAACAGCGCCTGCGCCGCCACCCCGTCGCACTGACGCAACGTTTCCACCAACCAACCGCCATCGTCGCCGGCCGCGTGCAGGTAGGCTTCGAATTGGTCGAACACCACCAACAACTTGCCGTCCTCCGGCATCCGGTCTCGCACGGTCGCGAGCGCTTGCGCCGGCGATTCGTCCAACGACTCGCCGCCGACGATTCGCGACAACTGGCTCCGCAGCCGTTTTTCCAAGTCATCCGGCTGGCTCTCCAAATAGACCACCCGGACGTTTGAATCGAGCACCGGCAAGATGCCGGCGCGGACCAACGATGACTTGCCGCTGCCGCTCTCGCCGACCAACATCCCGACGCGAAAGGTCGATTCCGGTTCGTGCGACTCGATTCGCAACTTCCAAAACCAAACCGAATCGGGGATGCCGTCCCGTCCGATCGGTCCGGGCAGGAGTTGGAAGAAAAAGTCGGCGTCCGCCGCACCGTAACTCCGCAGCCCCCGCGGGACGACATTGGTCGGCACGCGGCGACCCGAGCCACCCGAAAGCCCCACCACCTGGCCGTGGCTGTCGGGTCGCCCCGACCGTGAATCGGAGCCGTTGGGCTCGGTGCCATTCGGATCATCACGCCTATCCGCGTTGGACACAGGTGGGCTCGACGTTTGACTCGCGATTTGCCAAGCCACGAGTTCTTCGGCCAAGTCATCGGCGGTCGAATACCGATCGGCAGCCCGTTTGCTGAGCGCCTTCAAGCAGATCCGTTCCAATTCCCGCGGCACGTCGGCGCGCCACTGCCGCGGGGGGCGAACGTCTTGAGAACGAAACAGTTGCAACAATTCGTCGGTGGACGACGCGACCCATGGCAACCGTCCGGTCAAGAGCTGATACAGGATCACACCGAGGCTGTAGATATCGGCCCGGCCATCGACGCGGTGGCTTTCCCCCCGAGCCTGCTCGGGGCTCATGTACAACCGCGTGCCGACAACCCCAGCCAAATCCTCAGTAAGGTTCCCGGTCGCCGCCAAGCCGAAGTCGACGACGATCGGTTGGCCGCCGGTTTCGATCAGGATGTTGTCCGGCTTCAGATCGCGGTGGACGACGCCGCTGCGATGGACGTAAGCCATCGATTTGGAGACCGCCGACAACGTCGAAACCGTGAACGGGTAATCGCCGATGTGCCGCGGCAGCAGCTCGGTCAGCTTCGCGCCGGAGATGAACTTGGAGATCACGAACAGCAGGTTTTCGTCACCCTCGACCGCGTCGTAAACCGGCACGATACCGGGGTGATCGAGTCGCGCCAGCACGCGAGCTTCTTGCAGGTACAACTTGTGATAACGTGCGGAGCGTTTGTCCGGCTTGGCGACCTTGATCGCGACCTCGCGGCCGAGCTTGTCATCGATCGCCCGATAGACGATCCCGAACGTCCCCTTACCCAGTTCGCAGATGACCTTGTACCGCCCCAACTCCTTGGGTAGGTAAGCGACCGTCGAGACGTCGACGGAAAAACTGGCGTCACCGTCGCCTGAACGTCCCGCCGCAGCGGTCCCGTCGACACCGCCGACGGTGCCATCCGAGTCCGCATCTTCGGGATCAACACCGTCTTCGGGAGTCGAGGGTTCATTCATCGAAGTGAGGCCTCACGCGTTGCGATCAAGTCCAAGTGCAGGCCTACCAGACGCCAAATCGGCGGTTAATGACCGGCAACGAACTTTGCCGATTTTAACAAATTTACTTGACAGTGGCACTCAAACGCCCACAAAATCCAAACACATCAAGTTTCAAGGTGAATCCGGAGCGGCTCACCCTCCCTCATTTCGACGTCGTGAAGAGCACCTTCAACCGTCGGGTTGTCTTTTCGAAAGGGGTTGGCGATGGTATTTCAGTTCATGCGGTTGCTCGGTGCGTCCTTCGTTCTGTTCGGAACAATTCTGATCAGCGATCTCAAAACCGCTCACGCGCGGCAGGGGCAAGGCGCAGTCAATAGCGCACGACCGCCGGTAGGTAACAAATACAACGTTTGGCGAGGGAAAACTCACGAAAAACCCAAGCCCGGTCACGTCGCGGGATCGATCGTGTACGTTTACGAAGAAGGGACGGGCGCGGATACCAAGTTGATGGCAAAGATTTTTCTTTACGAAGCTGTCAAAAAAAATAACAGAACTAACGATCACAAGCTCAAGCTTTTGGATACCCTTGAGGGCGAACTGAGGACCCGCCTTCCCCGTCCCGGCAGGGGGCACGGCAAGAACCGCGATCTCAACTTGGTGTTCGATACCGCCGCGAAGAACGCGCCAGGCATGCGACGGCGGATCATCTTAACTGTCAGTCGCCCGCCAGTTGGCCCGCCCCACGCGGCAGAACGCAGCATGCGGTTGGTGACTTCGACCTATCAATCCGCAGCAGACGAGCCAGAGCGCACTCCGGAACCTGAATCCGATCCGGATTGCGGCGACGATGCGGCCGACGAAGTGAAACCGACATCCGGCATCGATTCCAAAAGCAGCCCAGTGGCAGTCGGCTGTTCGGACTATCCCGACGATGCGGTGATGATCGAGGAAACGATCAACGCCATTGACGTTTATGGAACGCCCGATCCGAACGACCCGTGGATGGATTATCCCGAGACCGAATGGGAAGAATGGGAAGAATGGCCATAGGTCAACGGGCAGGCCGACACGCATTTACCCACCAACGCAGACCCGTCGACGGCCGGTCGGTCTGACCTTTCACATGTCGCAGGTTCGCGGGAATCCTAAGCACCTCAACAGGAATGTTTCGGTATAATCCGCGCAGGCGGCCAACGGCGTTTTCGGGCTGCGCGTTCAAGTTGTGCAAGAGGAGTCCTGTCGAAGTGCTCAAGTTGTGTGAATGCCAAGCTTCATTTGCGTTGCTGCGAAGATGTGTCGCCCTCCGGGCTTTGTGACTATGTTTTTCTGGTACCGGTGGCTTACGCCACCGGCAAGTATGTGTCGCCCTCCGGGCAAAAAAAGCAGGCGGTCATTCTCGGTTTTGGCTTTACTCAGCTGGCGGGTGACCGGCTGCATTGAATTATTTTGGGAAATTTTGAATTGGGGGATTCTGAGCAAACGGTCAACGCCGGTGTCGATTAATGTGCTCAAGTTCTGCGTTATAAGACCTGTTGAAGTGTTTATGGTGTTGTGAACACGGTTTTTTGGTGGTAACATCCAGTGTTTCGCGCTGGTTGTAGTCGCTTTTTCGTTCGGGAAGCCGCACGGTTGTGGGGCGTTAACGGCAACCTGCTTGTGGTTGCCTCCCTTTTCAGTTTTCTACTCTGCTATTCAACTCGGGAGATAAATTTGATGGCTATTCCAGTTCGTTTGGGGCTTTTCGCCGCTTCGTTGGGCCTGCTGGTGGGGGGCCTTGCCGAGACGAGTCACGCGCAACCGAATCGCGGCATCGGCAATCGGGATCGGGTCGGCATGATGCCCAAGCGGTTCGTTTGGCGCGGTAAGACCTACCGCGCGCCGAAGAGCAATCAGACGGAAGGCGTGATGGTGCTCGTGCGTGAAATCGCAAACAAGCAGTTCGAAGCGGATGTCTGGCTCTATACTGCCGAGGAAACACCCGCAGGTTCCGGCAACTACAGGCTTGCACTCAAGGAAACCTACCCTAACCAACCTCTGGAGTATCGCGTCCAACCCGGTAGGCCGCGGCCAATGCAACCGCCGCCGCCGCGCCGCCCGGAACTCGGCAAGAATGATGAGCTGAATTTGGTGATGGTCGCCGATGTACCAGGCCAGGATGAAATCCCAGAAGCTGATAGGCTGAAGCGGAGGATTTCGTTGACGGCCAGCCGACCGCGGAACGGTAACGCGTCAGACGCGGAGCGAACGGTCCGTTTCGTTTCCTACACCTACTATGAGAACACCACGCCGACGCCAACTTCAGGCAAACCGGCTCCCGAATCGGGCAAGGGGTGCGCTGCCGAACCCAAGGAACCCGGCAACGCCAACTCTCCCCAGCAGGCCGGGGACGATCAGGATAAGAAGGCTGACCCAGGCGACAAAGACATCAATACCCAAGAAAAGGTGCCCGTTGTGCTGATGCCCTGCACCGACTATCCCGACGACGCGGTATTGATCGAGACGGAAATGCACCTCCCGAACGAGCCCACCGACCCGACGACGATCGAGTGGATGGATTACCCCGATTGGGATTGGTGACGCGGGATACCGCTTCCAAACCAATGGAACGACAGTTGCCAACGGCATAAGCTGCGAAAGCCCAGGGCAACGCCCTGGGTTTTTTGCATGGCCCCCAAGCGTTTGCCCCAAGGGGAAATCTGTGTCAGGATTCTGTCCCGTCGCGTTCGGCACGTAACGCCAATACGATTTGGCGCCACGTGAACAACGCACATTCAGGCGTGAATTCGTTCGCCCCTTTGGGGCGGGGCCTTCTATTTTGTTCGTTGTTCTCAGCGTGCTAAGCTGGACTACCACCGTTCGCCCCCTCGGGGCGATGCTTTTAAGCACTTCAATAGTGAAGCACCGCCTCGGTCGCGACCGCGTGAAATGCCTCCCGGATCTTTCCGCCTTCGAAAGAAGGCGGCCTCATTGAAGCAGCAAAGCCGGGCGCTGGACGCCCACGGTTCGCGTGCCTTTCCGCCTTCTTTCGAAGGCGGCCTCATTGAAGCTCATTGTGCACGGTGTCCTTCAAAGATCATTCGGGATTTGGTTGCTCGAAAAAATTTCAAACCTTCCAGCTTGACCGTGAACATAATACCAGAAATAATCTAATCTTTCGTTGGCCGAGACAGCTCGCAACTCGCCCAATTTTCAATGGCGTCGGCTCCGAATCGAGTCATTTGCAAATTTTCCGAATGAAGCAAACTGGCTGCGAGATAAATGGCATGAATCAAGACACTGACTTGTTCGTTCGAAGTGGCGCAGGCCGGCTGCGTTGGGGGCTTGGCGAATGGTTCGGGTCAATTATCGGCGGAACTTCTTGGTTCGCCTTCAGTGCGATCGTTCTTGCCTGGAAAGGACAGGCCTTCGGAGCGACGGTGTCCGCAATGGCTTGGGGCCTTGTCGTTGCTCTTGCATGTTGGTTGTGGAGTCATCGTGATCAGGTCGCTCCGTTTCGTGCCTCCACTTGGGTGATGCTGCTTCTGTCCTTGGTGATGCCAATTGTGTGGTTCATCTGCTGAGACGTCCCTACCGACCCGCGTTTGCCATCGCCTCATTGGGTTCGCACCGTTTTATCTGCTGGGGCATGTTCGCTTTTTCCATTGATACTGGTAGTCTTTTTTGTTCGCGAACGTGCGGCGTCACGGAATGACGAAACTGAATTCAATTGTGCCCAAACCGGCGGATGATCAGACGATAAGCGCGGGCGGGCGATCGCGCCGGGCCTGACAGCAATGTCCAGCGCGCCCGTCGCGTGAACGCGGACGTCCGTCGGGCGACCCAATGAGGCTCGTATGCGATACGGTTGGTTGCCACTGTTCGGATTTTTCACGGCTTGTGCGGTCTTGTTCGCGTTGTCGCTTCGCTCGGATCCCACTGCCGCGGAGCTGAAGCGTGATTTGGAGCTGCCCGCCATGTCTCAAGTGTGGCTTGTCGGTGATGCCAAGCCAGATCGGGTTATCGCCGTTTCGGAAACGAACGACACCTACAAGCTCTTTAGTGCTGCGCGAGTCCCTGTTGATTCCGGTGTCCTCGGTCGATGGTTCATTTCTTTCACCGTACTCGATGCCCTGGATGCGGAGAATCAATTTAAGCTGCCCTTTCAGCGTCGTCAAAACCACAAGGGCCCAGGCGTGTCGCAACTCTACGACCACTTTCCGACTGACGATGAGATTCACGCGTTCCTGATTGCCTACAAAATTGATTGGGCGTTGTGAACTCAAATGAGAGGGCGCGACTATGTAATGAGCGGCAAAAGAGTTTCCGGAACCTTTTGTGCGAAGCACCCGGAGGGCGAATTTATCGCGAAAAGTATCGGACGCCTTTACCCCGCACGATCTTAATGAAACGATGATACGGAGCGGGCGTGGATCGGCGCGGCGCGGTCGCCCGCATGTCAATGCTGTTGAGCTTTGAGAGCTTCCCCGCTCAATGCTTGACGATCAAAACATCGGGGAAAGGAGAAAGAGATGAACTGGTATCTGGAAGTACTTAAGAAATACGCCGTATTCAGTGGTCGTGCAAGGCGCAAAGAATACTGGATGTTTATTCTGTTCAATCTGATCTTTGCGATCATTTTTTCAATACTTGATTCTGTCTTGTTCGGAATCCCGGCCGAAGGGTCCGGCCCTTTGTATTTGATATATAGCCTGGCAGTGTTCATTCCGGCCGTGGCCGTTTCCGTCCGCCGTCTGCATGACGTCGGCAAGAGCGGTTTCTTCCTCTTCATCGCGCTGATCCCGATCATCGGGGCCATTTGGTTGCTGATTCTGTTTTGCACCGATAGCCAGCACGGAGATAACGAGTACGGACCGAATCCGAAAACGGTTTAGCGAACCAAAAAACGTCGCACCCTATCGCCGCTCGTCGCGGCGAAGGGTAGAGGCAAGCATTGCCAAGTGCTGTGGCTCGGGGCCACGCGGATCGTGGGTCCCGGTTGGCGACGCACATCCCGGGCGTTGCGGACCAATGGAATTGTGGGCAAGGAGTTTGGGCATGGCGCGGTCGCCTTTTTTGATCTCCAGCCCGGATTGAGGCTTGCGTTGTGGCCCAGGAAAAGCATCTGCCACGACACCGGCTTGACTGCGAACGCACCGAGTCCGACCGGATTCACATTGGGGCACAACGTCGCGTCAGCGGCCGAGGTGGATGCCATCGTCGTGGAAGCCGTAAAGGCTGGGGCGACGATCGTCAAACCGCCGCAAGCTACTTTTTGGGGTGGGTACGCCGCGTATTTTCAAGACCCGGATCAACACCTGTGGGAGATCGTGTGGAACCCAGAGGTTGTTCCTGAAGACTGAGGCGATCGCACTCGCTGCGACCGCTCGGCTAAATCGGGCTGGTGAAGGCGCTGCTCACTTTTGGCTTGCAAGGGAGGGGCAGTTCGAAGTCGGGCGTTTTCGCGCTGGTCGCGTAATTCACGATTCAGGTTATTCGCTATTCTGTGATTTCATGAGCGTTCATCAGTGTTCATTAGCGGTTCAACTCAAGCTCGCCGACCAAGAAAATCCTCTGTGATCTTTGTGGCAAAAAATCAACATCGAGCGATTTGCTTTCTCGATGTGTCGCCCTCCGGGCTTTT
>RECD01000214.1 GCA_007694185.1 Planctomycetaceae bacterium | reverse complement strand
CCAGTCATTTGCCTAGTCCAGCCCAACGGGCCGGCGTTCTGCGTTTCCGAATTCCCAAAAGGGCCAACGGCCCGACCGTTTGCGAAATCGCTCGATCCGAAACGCATCGCGGGAGCATCTCAATACCGCGCATTTCACAAAGCCCCCGGCATTCATCACCTTGAGCGAGCGATAGTGGCATGCTGTGGCTATCCGTTTCAATGTCGCAAATTGCCGCGCCGTTGGCCCTGCGGAGCGGACGGTCAACGACTTGCGCGAGTTTGCGTTTTCCGCTCTGGCCGAAGAGACCTTAGGGGCGGTAAGTCGCGTCGGAAAAAGGTCGGCCATTTCTTATGACGTGTTTCTCGGTGTTTGGAAACACCGGGAAATGCCGCTTTTTCTGGTCGTACTCAGCGCAGCGGTACCCGTACTCAATGCAATGGTACTCGTAATCGACTCGCAATTATCGAGCGAGTACGATTATCGCCCTGCGGGCGGAGTACGAGCACCGCTTCGCTGAGTGCGAGTGGAGGTTTTTGGGTTTCACTCGAACCCGATTCGGCCCACGCGGGTGCTTGGTTTGGCAGCTTATTAAACTGCCGGTTCGCGGAGCTTGGGTTCGGTGCTTGGTCGCTCGGTCCAGGTTGCGATCAGGGCGGCGGGGATGAAGATCGCGTTGGCTACGATCATCATGGAACCGAAGGTGACCATCCCTAGGAACATGGCGATCCCGCCATGGACCGCGACCGCGATCGCTAATACGATCGGCCGCGTGAGCTTCGGCCAAACTAACGCGCAGTAAAAAACTTCCCAAAAGACGGTCAGGTGCGTTAATAACGAAAAGATTCCTGGGAAACGTCCCAACCAGGTGAGGTTGGCCGATTGATATTCCAGGTTTGCGACGGCAAACCACAATGCCGTGCCGTCCCACCAGGTCGTGCCTCGCGCTTTCCACAAACCGCCGAAGAGGTAGATGACGCAAAGATGGACTTGCGCTAATCGCGTCGCGATCGCCGCCATGATGCTGGGTGAATCGTCCGGGAAGAGCCGATTTAGCCACTTGTTATCATCGACCGCGTTACCTAGCCGCTTGCGGATCCGGGCGTCGATCGAGAAGACCGCGCCGCAGGGGGCTAGCATCAGGTACATGGCGAGCATGGTGGTGATCTGGTCGAGCCCGAACAGGGTTCCCGTCATCCGGTGTACCAGCATCAGTTGCAGAAACCAGGCGAGTGGCGCGGTGACGCGTGTCAGCAGCCCGACGGCCAGGCAGGCCGATGCCAACATCGTCAACAGATGATGCGCCCACAACAACGCGGGGGAATCGATCCGCCACAGGTAGCTGCGGGAGGCGACTGCTGGGCCGAATTCACCCCGGTGCAGCGCCGCGATCGTCTCGTTGTCGACCCAGGCGTTGGGACCGAGAAAGTCGTCCAGCCGCAGCGCCAAAACGGCTTGGCTGTACAGCAACATGCAGCCGGTGGCGATGCGGATCAGCGCCAGCGTGTGCGGCCGCTGCGGCGTGAACCAAAAGCGATCCCAAGCCGTGACCCAAGCGGCGGCCCAGGCGACCACCGCCGCGCTTGTTTGGCTCGCCAACTCGCGGCCTTGAGATGAAAGGTTTTTCGGCCGATTCATCACCGTGTCCCTCCTTGGTCGAGCCGCAGCCCCGGTATGGAAAATTCTCTCATCCCAGGGACCTGCTGAGGTTGGCCAGGCGAAAACGGTTCGGGCGAGATCGGTTCACGCGACATCGGCCGGACTTCGGTCGGCGGGGTTAGCGGCAGGTCAGGCAGCACGCTGTACAGGTCCGGCGCGTCGAGCGTCACCCCGTCGCGAAATTCCGGCAATCCCGGTTGGCGATGTTCGATCCGCTCGATTTCGACGACCGCGTCCGGATGACGGCTTTCCAGCCGCCGCCGGATCGAATCGCGAACCCGTTCGTAACGCTGACGCGAACCGATCCATTCACGGACCGCCAAAGGGTCGCTTGCGATTTCCTGGGGCGGTTCACCCGGCGGGTGATATACGTCGTTCAGGAACTCGGCGAGCATGAAGTGGCGGTGGTACAGCAACCGCGGCCACTGATCGGCTCGATCCGGGTAATGCCGCTGTTGCACACCCGGCGTATCACCGTTCACTTCACTTGTCGCTTCACCCGCCGCATCTTGATCAGCATTTCCGGCCGCATCGCCAGACCGGATCGTGGCCCGGATCAAATGGCTGGGGCCCGGCTCGGGGGCGAAGAAGGCGTAGCCGTGATCGAGGTACGCGAATTGGCTGTATGCCCGCACGGGATCGCGAAACCGCGTCATCGAAGGGCTGGGGCCGAACGGGCCTTGCGTGGCGAATTCGAGCGGTCGCCCGAGCAGCGCCCAAACATGGCCGATGATCAGCACGCTCGCCCCCAACCGCCACCAATTTGAAGGTGGCATGACGCCCGAGGCGGCGGCAGCGATCGGCGCAGGACGGGTCGGATGGTTCACGTCAAACGGACGGCCGCGTAGCCGCTCAGCGAGGCGTCAAAAGGGGGCTCAATCGAGCCCCCGAACGCCAAAGCTTACGACACGAAAACGTGTCAGGACGCGCCCGAACCGGCAAACCGACGCGGCTTTTTCGATCCGAAGCCGCCGGACCCGCCTGTACGGCCTGAGCCCGAATTGCCGCTGCGACCGCTACGTCCACGGCCACCCGCAGGGGCGCCGCGACCCGACCTGCCGGCCGGAGCCGCACGCGTGACCAACCCGGAGGCTGCCGCCGGGCGGGCGTTGAGCGAGGTGATCGAGCGGCCGATCAGCCGTTCGATCGCATCGAGCGAATCGTATTCGTCAGGCGTGCAGAACGACAACGCGATCCCAGCCGCACCGGCGCGAGCCGTGCGTCCGATCCGGTGCACGTAGCTTTCCGGTTCGTTCGGCAAGTCGAAATTGATGACGTGGGAAATCCCGTCGACGTCGAGCCCACGGGCGGCGATGTCGGTCGCGACCAACACGCGAACCCGCTTTTGACGAAACGCCTCGAGCGCCTGTTGGCGAGCCGATTGCGACTTGTTGCCGTGAATCACGGCGGCCGTGATGCCGGCGCGGGTCAGCTTGTCGCCCACGACGCTCGCACCCCGCTTGGTCCGCGTGAAGACGATCGCCCGTTCCACTTCTTCCAGTGAAAGCAATTGGCGGAGGATGTCTTGGCGTTCGCCCCGATCGAGGAACAACACCTGCTGATCGATCTTCTGGACGCTGACCTGCTTCGGGGCGACGTTCACCACCACCGGCGAGTCCAGCAGTTGATGCGTCAATTCGACGATCACCGGCGGCATCGTGGCGGAGAAAAAGAGCGACTGACGAACCTTCGGCAGCGTCGCGATGATCCGCTTCAGGTCGGGCAGGAAGCCCATGTCGAGCATCCGGTCGGCTTCGTCTAGCACGAAGTATTGGAGGTCGCCCAACGACACGTGCCGCTGGTTGATCAAATCCAGCAACCGGCCCGGGGTGGCGACGAGGATGTCGACACCGCGGCGAAGTTGAGCGACTTGAGCCACTTGGCTGACGCCGCCGAAAATGCAGGCACACCGCATCGGCAGGTGCCGGCCGTAGGTCTTGAAGCTGTCGCCGATCTGGATCGCCAACTCTCGCGTCGGGGCGAGAACGAGTGCCAGCGGACGACCGGGCGCGGCTTTCTTGCCGGCCAGTTTCAAACGGTCGAGAATCGGTAGCGAGAAGGCGGCCGTTTTGCCGGTCCCCGTCTGCGCGATCCCCAAGCAGTCCTTCCCGGCCAACGCGGCGGGGATCGTCTGAGCTTGGATCGGCGTCGGATGCTCATAGCCTTCTTGGGCAATCGCGCGGCACAACGGTTCGCTCAAACCGAGTTCATGAAAAAATTGGTCCAACTGAATTTTCCTTCGAGAAATTTTTCTTGGCTTCGTCACAGCCTGACCGCGGCAGGTGGCGGACCGGGTTTTTCCGGTCCGGCCGAACCGGTATCGGTCAACGTGACCGAGCGGAAAGCGGGGGACGAAGCGTTTTGGGGATTTCGGTTCGGCGGGTCGTCACGGCCTGAGATTCGCGAAAGCGCGAAACCAGCCCATCCATCCAGCCGTCACCGTTTGCGTCCCGACCGAATCCGGTCAAAAAGACGCTATTCACACAGGGCAAACAAGAAAGCCACCGTGTGAGCCCCGCCCTGGAGGGCGAAGCGTCCAAGAATCGGAAAGCGAGCCGAATCCAATGCGGCCACGCCCCTCGTTTATTTCCGCTTACGTTCGTTGAAGTCTTCCTGACGTCTGACACCGAATCATCATCGGCATCCGCACGAGCCTGGCATTTATCAAAGAACTTAACTGCCGCAACTCTAGCACACCGATTCGGTTTGGCTAGAGGCTAAACCGGCTTCCCAGGCCCGATAATTTGCCAAAACCGCCTCGATCGACTCGGTTTGCTCTCTTGCCGATTGCGAAGCGTCGATGAACAGCCACCGTTTGCCGCCGAATTCGCACCACGCCGGCTGCTGGCCGCTGAGCACTTCCTGGCGGATGTCGAACCCCAACCGCCGGGCTTCGCGGACCGTCCGCCGCAGCCTTTCGACGACGTTTTCACCGACACCGATCGAATCACGCTGATCCATGCTCGTCCTGGTTGCTACACCCCCACCGCCGGGTGAGGGTTCGGGGAGGGTTTTTTGGAATTGAGTTTTGGGTTTTGGCCGGGTGGGGGTGCGAGTCCTTTTGCGGAATTTCGCCGGTCCGGTGTAGCCGACCGGCCGCCGTGCCCGATAGATCGAATAGGCACACGCAATTCACTTCGAGCTGAACAAGATCCAGGATGAACCCCATCGCCGTCACCACCGCGAATGACCAAACGATCACGATCTCCAAGACCGAATTGGAACGGTTGCGGCTGCTCGCCACCCTCGGCGAATTGACGGGAACCGCGACGCACGAGTTCAATAATTCGCTGATGACGGTGATGAATTACGCCAAAATGGCGATGCGTGACAAAAGCGAAGCGGGCCGCGACAAGGCGTTGCAAAAAATCCTCGACGCCTCGCAACGGGCCGCACGGATCACCAGCACGATCTTGGCCCAAGCCCGCAATCGCCACGATTCGATCCAGCCGACCGATTTGGCGGAACTGATCAACGACACGCTCGAATTGCTCGGCCGCGAATTGCGAAAATACCGCGTGCAGCTCGAAACGGTGATCGATCCGGCTACCCCCAAGGCGATGATCAGCGGAAACCAAATCCAAAGTGTGCTGATCAATCTGCTGGTCAACGCCCGCCAAGCGATGCCCCAAGGCGGCACGGTCAAGGTGATGCTGAACCCCGATAACGCGTCGAGCGAAGTCGTGTTGACGGTCCGCGACAGCGGTTCGGGGATCCCTCGCGACCAATTGCCGAAAATTTTTGACCCCTTCTTTTCGACCAAAACAGGGCCGGACGAATCGGGCAAAGGGGGTACCGGTTTGGGACTGTCCGCCTGCCGCGAAATCATCGATGCCCATGAAGGCCGTATCCGCGTCGAAAGCTCCGTGGGCGTCGGAACCGCCTTCATTATCCGCTTGAAGGCGGCTTGACGGACCATTGGCCTTCCGCCGCGTTCGTCATTCAGCGGGCGATTAGCCACGAGTCCGCCAGCCGACCGCTCGTTAGCGGCCCCCCAAACGGCTGGTCCGCCGGCTCCGATTGAAGCGGTTATTCCGGGCCCAAAGACTGCTGCCCGCCGCAACGATCGCCGCGACTTGCGCCGCAAAAGCTTGTTTACGGCTCGCGCCAGTCGCTAGACTGGTAGCAGTTGAACTCCCGCCTCCTGAAACCGAAGTGTCCTGCCCGTGTTTCAGCCATATTTTGATTCGACCCGCCGAAATGATTCGGCTTGGTCTCTGTTTCCCGTCGCCCGCCCAAGCGTCACCTTCGCGGCCACAACCGCGATCGTGATCGGCTTGAGCGTCGCGTTAGCTCACCCGCAAGCCGGTTGGGCTAACGATCCGCCCGCTCCACCAACGGCCGAGTCGGGTGAGCCGGAGGTGGAAACCTCTGAACCCGCGGCTATTGAACCCGGCGAGACAGTCGCCTCGGCTCCCGACGAAGCGGGTCTGCGGTTTTTTGAAACCAAGATCCGGCCGCTGCTGATCGACCGCTGCGTCGGCTGCCACGGCGAAGACGATGCCGAGTCCGACCTGAGGCTCGATCATCTCTCCGACATGCTCGCCGGTGGCGTCTCAGGACCAGCCGTCGTGCCAGGCAAGCTCGACGAGAGCTTGTTGATCGCGGCGATCGGCTTCCAAGACGAATTGTTGCAAATGCCTCCGGACGGGAAGTTGCCCGATGCGGAGATCGAACTGCTGAAGGAATGGATCGCCCGCGGAGCTCCTCACCCCGAGGCCGATGGCAGCGGCGTGCCTGCACCGCGAAAGTCGGCGATCAACTTAGAAGAAGCCAAAAAGTTTTGGTCATTCCGCCCGCTCAGCTCGTCGCCGGTCCCCGCCGTTCAAGACGCCGCTTGGGTGATCAACCCGATCGACGCCTTCGTGCTGTCGAAGCTCGAATCGGAAGGGCTGACCCCCAGCCGCCCGGCTGATAAACGCACCCTGCTCCGCCGCGTGACGTATGACCTGACCGGCCTGCCGCCGACGCCCGAAGCGATCGAAGCGTTTTTGGCCGACGAATCGCCCGACGCTTACGCCCGCGTGATCGACCATTTGTTGGAGTCGAAAGAGTACGGCGAGCACTGGGGTCGCCATTGGCTCGACATCGCCCGCTACGCCGATTCGAACGGACTGGACGAAAACGTCGCCCACGGCAACGCCTGGCGATACCGCGACTACGTGATCCGGTCGCTGAACCAAGACAAACCGCTCGATCGTTTCCTCGTCGAACAGATGGCTGGCGACCTGTTGGCGAACGAGGAGCTCGCGAAACTTCATGCGGCTGACGCCGAAGCAGCGGACACGGCCGAGCCGACCGAGCGGGCGATCCCGACGGAAATCGCCGACCTGCGGATCGCGACCGGCTTCCTCACCCTCGGACCGAAGGTGTTGGCCGAAGCCGATAAAGACAAGATGCGGATGGACATCATCGACGAACAGATCGATACCATCGGCCGCGCCTTCCTCGGCCTGACGCTCGGCTGCGCCCGCTGCCACGATCACAAGTTCGATCCCGTCTCGACCGCCGATTACTACGCCCTAGCCGGCATCCTCGGCAGCACCCGGACGATGGAATCGCTGAAGACCGTCGCGAAGTGGTACGAGAACCCGATCCCGACCGAAGCCGACATCGCGGCCCGCCGTGACCACCAAGCCCAAATCGCCCAGCGGAACGAGAAGATCGCGTCGCTGATCGCTGCGGCAAAGGCTGACCTGGCCGCGAAGGCTGCCGCCGAAGCGGCGGAAGCAGCGGAAGCGGCTGAAAAAGCAGCCGAAAACACAAATGCCGACGAACCCGCGGCGGACGAACCCGCAGCGGAAGCTGTCGCCGCAGCCAAGCCGGACGAAGCTGCCAAGCCGGAGGATCCGGAAGCACTCTTCTCGGCGGAAACGAAAGCCGAATTGCAGCGACTGCGCGACGAAGTGAAGGCACTCGAAAAGTCGCCGCCGCCGATCCCGACCGCGATGGGCGTGACCGAAGAACAGGAAATCGCCGACGTGCGAATCCATGTCCGCGGCAGCCACCTGACGCTCGGCGCGACCGTCCCGCGGAACGTCCCCGCGGTGCTCGCCCCGGCCGAACCGATCGTGATGCCCAGCGGCACCAGCGGGCGGCTCGAGATGGCCAATTGGATGGTCTCGCCCGAAAACCCGCTGACCCCGCGGGTGATGGCGAACCGCGTTTGGCGTTGGCACTTCGGCCGCGGCTTGGTGTCGACGACCGACAATTTCGGGATACTCGGTGACCAACCGACCCACCCCGAACTGCTCGATTGGCTCGCGTCCCAGTGGACCGAACTCGGTTGGTCGCTCAAGAGCATGCATCGATTGATCCTGCTTTCAAACACCTACCAACTCGGCAGCGAAGTGGTCGAAGCGAACTTGGCGATCGATCCTGACAACCGCTTCCGTTGGCGATCCGATGTCCGGCGTCTGCAAGCCGAATCGATCCGCGACGGGATGCTGGCCGCCAGCGGTCTGATCGACGGCACGATGGGCGGTTCGATGCTGCACGTGGGGAACTACGAGTTCATCTTCAACCACACGTCCAAAGACGACACGTCCTACGACACCTATCGCCGCTCGATCTACCTGCCGGTGATCCGCAACAACCTTTACGACGGCTTCTCGCTGTTCGATTACTCGACCGCAGATGTCGTCAACGGCGACCGCCAAACGTCGACCGTCGCCCCGCAAGCCCTGTTTTTGCTCAACAGCGGCTTGGTGATGGACGCCGCCAACGCCCTAGCCGATCGGTTGCTCCGCGACGAACCGCAAGACGACGCACGCCGCGTCGTCCGCTTGTACCAATTGACGCTCGCCCGCTACCCGGAAACCGAAGAGGCTGACGCGATGCTGGCCTTCGTCGAAGCTTTCCGGCGAGTCGCCGCCGAACGGGCTGCCGCCCAAGTCGCGGCCAACCCGCAACCGCTAGGTGAGGGCGATGCAACGCAAAGTCCTCCTGCGGAAGATGCTGCAAATCCGGCCGCCGGCACCGACCCTTTGCGTGACGCTTGGGTTGCCGCCTGCCAAGGGCTGTTGGTTTGCAATGAGTTCCATTACGTGCCTTGATCGTGAGTGAAGTGATGATCCCTTCCCGCCGCCGCCTCCTGCAAGCCTCCGCCGTCGGATTCGGCCATGTGGCGCTGTCCGCCCTGCTGCATTCCGATGCCGCCGCGGCCACCGACGTCCGGCGTCCCATTCCGGACGGGCACCACTTCGCCCCCCGCGCCAAACGGGTGATCTTCCTGTTCATGAAGGGCGGTCCGTCGCACATCGACACGTTCGATTACAAGCCGCTGCTGCAAGCCAGCGATGGCAAGGATTCGCCGATCGAAAAGCCTCGCGTGCAGTTCGCCGCGACCGGCAAATTGCTCGCTTCTCCCTGGAAGTTCGACCAATACGGCGAAAACGGCATCCCCGTTTCGACCCTCTTCCCGAACGTCGCGAAATGCGTCGATGACATCTGCTTCCTCCATTCCTGTCACGGCACGAACGCCGCACACGGCGGGGCACTATTGAAGCTGCATACCGGCAGCGACAACTTCGTTCGCCCCAGCATGGGGGCGTGGGTCCATTACGGCCTGGGGACCGAAAATGACAACCTGCCGGGCTTCGTCACGATCTGCCCGACGCTAGCCCACGGCGGCGTCAAGAATTGGGGCTCCGCCTTCTTACCGGCCGAACACCAAGGCGTGCCGCTGGGGGTCGCCAGCCAACCGTCGACCGACGCTCGCGTCAAATTCATCTCCAACGACCGCTGGTCCTCACCCCAACAGCGGATGCAGTTGGAATGGATCAACCAGATGAACCGCCGGCACCTGACCGATCACGCGGTCGAACCGTCGCTGGAAGCCCGCATCGCCTCCTTCGAGCTCGCCTTCCGCATGCAATCCGACATGCCCGAAGCGCAAGACTTTTCGCAGGAAACCGAAGCGACGATGAACCTGTACGGGATCGATGAAGAAGTCACTTCCGATTTCGGCCGCCAATGCCTGCTCGCCCGACGCTTCGCCGAGCGGGGAGTCCGCTTCGTCCAGGTCACCCACAGCGACACGAATGTCCAGTGGGACCAACACAGCGACCTGAAGAAGGGGCACGACAAAAACGCTTTGGAAGTCGACAAGCCGATCGCCGGCCTGCTGACCGACTTGAAGCAACGCGGGCTCCTCGAAGACACGCTCGTCCTGTGGGGCGGTGAGTTCGGTCGCACCCCGGTCGCCCAAGGGACCAACGGTCGTGATCACAACCCCGAAGGCTTCACGATGTGGATGGCCGGCGCCGGCGTCAAAGGCGGGTTCCGCTACGGAGCGACCGACGATTTCGGTTACTACGCCGTCGAGAACAAAATGCACATCCACGACGTGCATGCCACGCTGCTGCACCTACTGGGGCTCGACCACGAACGGCTGACCTACCGTCACGCGGGCCGCGACTTCCGCCTGACCGATGTCGCCGGCAAGGTCCACACCGACATCTTGGCTTAACGCTCACATTGCCAAGAACCGAGTGATTTACAGTAAATTTGTTCAAATCTGACGCTGTCCCGGTAGGGTAACAACAGATGGCGATCGAAATCCAACTTCATGAAGACACGAAACTTCAAAGTGTTGAGGCCGGCTATGCCAGCGTGGAGGCCTATCTTCACAGCCTGCTGCAGCGGGATCAAAAGCGACTGGCTTGCTTGAAGGGGATCCAGGATGTGGAGTCGGGCAATGCTCGTCCTTTTGACGAGTTTGACCATGAGTTCAAGCAGAAGCACGGGATCAAGCTCGAACGATGAGCCAACCGTTCAAGGTCTACATTTCAAAGGCCGCCGAATCGGACATCGAGGACATCTATCGTTGGTGGAGCTAGAACCGTTCCGTCCTCCAGGCTAACAAGTGGTACGGATCGATTCTCGATTCGATCAAAACGCTTTCTTCCATGCCGCAGCGGTGCCCGTTGGCGGAAAAGGCATCCGACCTCGGAATGCAGGTTCGGTATTTACTTTTCGGAATTGGTGGGGCAAGACCCACGCATCGGATTCTCTTTCAGGTGAGCGACACGGCCGTCAACATCATCAGGGTGGTTCACAACGCCCAGTCGGATATCACCGGACTCAACGAATGAACGAAGGCCGAAACGGTGTGTGTCCGTAAAGCGAATCCTCGATCAAGCGGCCGTGCTGGAAGGCGGCGGGCGGGCCGGTGCCCAAGCCGACATCGAACTCGATCCCGCCGAGGAGGAACGGGGCCAGTTCGCCAGGGTCGTCTTGGCTGACACGGAAGACGTCTGGAATGCGATCTTCGCCGAACAGGGCAGGAAGTATCGCGAACCGACACTGGTCCTGTTCAGCGGCCAAGTCGATTCGGCTTGCGGGTTCGCCCAATCCGCCAGCGGCCCGTTCTATTGCCCAGCCGATCAGAAGCTCTACCTCGACACGACCTTTTTCAAACAACTCGACGAGCAACTCGGTGCCCCCGGCGACTTAGCATGCGCCTACGTGATCGCGCACGAAGTCGGGCATCACATCCAAAACCTGATGGGCACAACCGATCGACTCGATCGCGCCCGCCGCGCCCTGGGACCGGCCGAGTACAACGAGCTTTCCGTTCGTCTGGAATTGCAAGCCGACTTCCTGGCCGGCGTGGCGCTGCACCACGCCCAGCGGATGAAGGACATCCTCGAACCGGGCGACGTCGAAGACGCGTTACGAGCCGCCGCTGCGATCGGTGACGACACGCTGCAAAAGCGAGGCGGTCGCGTGGTGCCGGAATCGTTCACCCACGGCACCAGCGAGCAACGACTCCGCTGGTTCCGACTTGGCCTGACCACCGGCGACGTCACCCAAGGCGACACCTTTTCCGCTGACCAGTTGTAAACACCCAAGCCCCCTTTCAACACGACCTGCCCACATCCAACGGCGCCTTCCAGCAGAGATCGGCAGAGTTTGGGCATCTGAATATTTAGCCACAGAGGGCACAGAGATCACAGAGAGAGGCATTTGGTCCCGCAGACTGATTTAAACCAGAACCACCAAAAACGCCTCCCAAGTTTTCCCTCGCCCAACTCATTCCTCTTCTTACCCCCGAGGGCGACACATGCTTGCCGGTGGCATAAGCCACTAACACATGAGGTGCCGTCCGCATTTCGCGCAAACTCCGCAGCCCGGAGGGCGACA
>RECD01000255.1 GCA_007694185.1 Planctomycetaceae bacterium | reverse complement strand
GCCAGGGTGGGCCGGGCCGTTCGGGCGGACCGTTCGGTCCCGAACGGGGGCCGATGCCCGCCGGTGCGGACCTGGAACTCGATCCGCTGGTCGGCTTGGACAATCCCCGCATGCCGCTGCGGAGCAAAGTCTTGGCGGTTCCCGAATTTCGCCGACAGTACTTGGAAAACTTACGCACGCTGGCCGAAAAATCGATGACTTGGGAAGCGGTCGCTCCGGTCGTTGCAAGCTATCGTGAGCTTGTCGCGGAAGAAGTCGCAGCGGAGACGCGGAAACTCGGAACCCTCGAAGCCTTCTTGAACGCAACCTCGGATAGCACGGCGTCAGATGACACGACGTCGGACCGGGCGACTTCCAGCGACGCCGAGCGAGCGGGACGTGAAACCGCTGCAACCGAGCCCGCTCCGGCATTCGGCCCACCGCGTTTCGGCCCCCGCCAAGTTCCGATTCGCGAATTCATGGAGACCCGAAGTCGCTACCTGCTGCGGCGGACAGCCGAATTGCTCGCCGAATCTCCCGCCGAATCGCCGGCCAACGGCGAGGGGCAGCGTCCATGAATGATGTCCTTGCGGTACAACCGCGAAGCGACCGGCGGATCGAGCTGAAATTTCTGATCGAACCCGAGTTGGCTGATCGACTTCGCGAGTGGGCTCGGGATCGGTTGGATATCGACCCGCACACCGAGCGATCGGGAGCGAATCGCGATTCCTATCGAATCAGCACCCTCTATCTCGACACCGCCGAACTGGACCTGTTTCACCGCTGCGGCGAAGTCGGCATCTCCAAGCATCGCGTTCGGCGGTACGGCGAAGGGTCAGAAATTTGGCTCGAGACCAAACGGAAACGGAAGGTGGTCGTGAAGAAACGGCGGGTCGCGATTCGCCCGGCGGATTGGCAACGGGTCCCCTGGTCACCCAACGGGCGGCAGTCGCGAGTTGAGAGTTGGACCGAGTCCTCCCCGAATTCCGTCTCGCCGATCGCCGCAGCCCTCACCGACTCGGCAATCGCCCACTCGACCGAATCGGCAGTGAGCGTGGAATCACAGACTTCACCGACGCCGTTACCCTGGCCGGGCGATTGGTTCGAAGCGCGCGTGTCCAGACGCCGATTGGCCCCCGCAGCGATGATCCACTATCGCCGCTTCGCTCGGATCGGCACCGCAGAGGATGACGCTTTCCGCTTGACGATCGATCATGACCTGCGAGGCCAACTCTGCGACCAGTGGCGACTGCCGAAGTGGTCGGCCGCTGCGGCACCGTTGTCGACGGACCACGAGCTGCTGGAGCTGAAGTTCACGCGGACGATGCCGACGGTCTTCAATGATCTGCTCCATCACTTTCCTTTGGTCGCTACCGGGTTCTCGAAGTACCGCACATGCATGAATCATTTCCTGGAGTTCTGAGCGGCATGGATTCGTTGTCGGGTTCCGGCGGAATGCCGGCGGGCGACGCGATCTGGGTGGTCGTGGTTGGCCGCTTGCTGTTGGCCTGCTTGGCCGGTTGCGTCGTCGCCCGTTTGGCGATCGGGCGTCGCCGCGGCGCGCTCGACGACACGATGCCGATCACGCTGGTGTTGATGAGCGTCTTGATCGCGATGGCGACTCAGATCATTGGGGACAACGTCGCCCGGGCCTTCAGCCTGGTGGGGGCGTTGTCGATCGTCCGGTTTCGGACCGCCTTGCCGGAAACCCAAGACGTCGCGTTTATCTTGACGGCGGTCGTCGTCGGCATGGCGATCGGGGCGGGACAGTACGCGGTCGCCGCGATCGGGTTGGTGGTGGTCGGCGGCGTGATGCTCGCGACGGCCCCCGAAAAACCGCTGGGGCGAGTGTTCCGCTCCCGTGTTCGCACCACGTCGGGCGCCGAGCCGACAGGGCTGTCCGACCTCTGCTTGACGATCGGCCCTTCGGCGACGGAGGAGGTGGACGCGGCGTTGGTCGGGATGTGCGAGTCGCTGCGGCTGACGAACGCCGAATCGATCAAGCGGGGCGCCGCCTTGCGGCTGGAGTACCAAATCCGGTTGCGACCCGAATGGAACGCGGTGCTCGCGCTGACCACCCTGCAGCGACTTCCCGCCGTCGAGTCCGTCCAATTACGTTCCGGCCAAGCTGGAGCCTAGGCAACTCAGGCGAGCAGCTCTTCGACGATGCGGGCCGATTCGTTTTCGACCAGCGACAATTCGCTGGTTCCGGCTCGGAACTTGAGTTTCCGATGGTCAAGCCCCAGCAGATGCAGCACGGTGGCGAGGTAGTCATGGTGCGTAACGATGTCCTCGACCGCGTGGTGGCCGAAGTCATCGGTCTGACCATGCACGTGCCCTGCCTTGATCCCGCCGCCGGCCATCCATTGGCTGAAGCCGAACGTGTTGTGGTCGCGGCCGAACTTTTCCGCCGAACCGTCGGCGCGAACTTGGACGACCGGTAAGCGTCCCATTTCGCCGCCCCAGTGAACGAGCGTGGTGTCGAGCAGACCGAGACGTTTCAAGTCCTTGATCAGCGCCGCGGCGGGTTGGTCGATCTCTTCACAGCGGGCCGGCAAGGCCGTAGCGATCGATTCGTGATGGTCCCAACTTTGGCCGTTGTTGAAGAGTTGCACAAATCGCACGCCCCGCTCGACGAGCCGGCGAGCGATCAGACAACTTTCGGCGTAGTGCTTCGTGCGTGGGTTATCGACGCCATACATTTCGAGCGTTTCCGCCGATTCGCCGGACAGGTCGAACGCCTCGGTAGCGGCCAATTGCATTTTGGCGGCCAACTCGTAACCGGCGATCCGTGCCGCCAGGTCGCTTTCACCGGGAAAGCGTTCGCGATGCCGTTCGTTGATCTGCGCGATCAGATCGAGTTGGGCTCGCTGCGGCGCGCCGGCAAGGTGGGCGGGCGGATCGAGATTCAGAATCCGCGGGTGGGTCGGCCGAACGACTGTGCCTTGATAAATCGAAGGGAGCCCGCCGCTGGTCCAGTTATCGCCTCCCATCAGCGGCATGCCGGAACGGTGCGTCAGCGCGACGTAGGCCGGCAAGTCCTGCGATTCGGTCCCCAGCCCGCTCGCGACCCAGGCCCCGAGTGTCGCGCGACCACCGACACCGACGCCGTTGTTCAAGGCGAACATCGACGGCACGTGATTGTTGACGCCGGTGTGCATCGAACGGATCAGCGTGATGTCGTCCGCGATCCCGCCGAGGTGCGGAACCAGATCCGACAACTCCATGCCGCACTCGCCACGCGGGTGAAAATCGGCCAGCGGCGCGAGGATCTGGCGACTGGCCTGAGCCGCGTTGTCGAATTTGAGATCGCCCGTGAACGCTTGCCCGGCCCGCTTCCAAAGCTCCGGCTTGGGGTCGAACAGGTCGATCTGACTCGGCCCGCCGATCATGAACATCGAAATCATCGCCGTGGCTTTCGGCGGATGATGAGGGCTCTTGGGACTCAGGTCGAATTGGGTCGGTTCCAAATCCGGCTTAGCAAGTCCCGGCGCCGTTTCGGCAGCCGAAAGACCGTCACGTCCCAACAGCCACGAGGCGGCCACGCCCCCCAAACCGAAGGCGGACATTTCGAGCAGATGACGGCGGGAGCAGAGCGGTTGGGTCATGATCGGCATCGGGGTTTTTTGGCGGGGTCTGGTCGCGTGGGCGGTTGGGTGTGATCGGGTCTTGCGCGGCGCGAAGGTCACTCGATGTACAGGAAGCGGTTGGTCGCGATCAGCGACTGGACCAACGTGGCGACGGCCGCGGTTCGAGCCGTTGTCGGTTCTTCGGCCAGCCGCTTTTTCCAAGCGGCGTCGCCGGAAACCTGCAACCGCTCGGTTTGCTCATCGAGAAATTCGCGGCACCACTGACGCTCTTCCTCATCGGCGGCGACAGCGAATAAGCGGGTAAACAGCGAATCGATCATCCCATCGGCATCGTCCGATTCGGTTTCGTCCGGTTCACCCGAGGAGCCGACCGCGAGCGACGCGATCCGCTCGGCGAGTTCGATCACCGAGCCGTCGTTGAGCATCAGCAAGGCTTGCGGGGCCACGTTCGTCGACTTGCGGGCGTCGCAATTGGGCGACATCACCGGCATGTCGAAGGCTTCCAGCAGGCTGAGCGGCAGGAACCGCTTCGATTCGATGAAGACACTGCGGCGATACTTTTGGCTGCCGATGTCTGCGACGCCGGCAGGGAGCGAGTTGCGACGTTGTTCGAGCCCGATCACCGCCCGGCCATCCGTCTCTTGACCGACCGGGACCGATGGCCCGTCGAGGCTGCCGGTCAGGAGTTCACCGGCGACCAACATGGCGTCGCGGACCGATTCGGCGTCGAGCCGACGCAGGCTCATCCGCCCCAACAACCGGTTGTCCGGATCGACCGCATCGAGTTCCGGTGTCCGAGTCGAAACCTGGCGATAGGCGTGTGAGAGGACGATCAGCTTGTGAATCCGCTTTTGCTGCCAACCGCCACGAACGAATTCATCCGCCAGCCAATCGAGCAATTCTGGGTGCGACGGAGGTTGCCCAGCCAAACCGAAATCACTCGGGGTGGCGACTAGGCCGCGGCCAAAGTGATGCATCCAGATCCGGTTGACGGCGACGCGGGCGACCAGCGGATGCCGGCCGTCGGTTAACGATCGGGCGTACGCCAATCGCCGACCGGTGGTCGACATCGAATCATCTCGGGCCGGGATTTCCGATCCCTCGCGAGTTCGTGCGACGACAAAGATTTCTCCGGGAACGACCTCTTCGGTCGGCTGCTCGGGATCGCCGCGGAAAAAGACCGCACTCTTCACCTCCGCATTCGGCGGTTCGATCACCCCCATCACCATTCGGGGCTCCGGCTTGGTGCCCCGCAGTTCATCGATCGCCTGTTGGTGCCCGGCGAACTCGGCCAATCGCTTCGGCTCGTACAGGTTCAAGCGTTGTTGGATCACGTTGACCGGATGGAGCATCGGGAACCGATCGAGCAACGCCTGATCGGCTTCATCACGTTCCCCTTTCGGCTTAGCGAGCGCCGCCTCGATCGCCTCCCGCTCGGACTCCGCCGCTTCCCCCAACAGCCTCGCGTAGACCTCTTCCGCCAAACCCCGCTTCAATTCGTTCAGCTCCGCTTCCAGCACTTTGGCCTGGGACTCGATCTGACTCGACAGCTCGCGATCGGCCGCCGTCGTCAGGTCGATCAACCGGTTTTTGGGCTGCTTCCAAGCCTGTAGCGAAAAGGCGGGATCGAAGATCGCGCGGTAGCGATAGTAATCGTGAATCGAGATCGGGTCGTAGCGGTGGTCGTGGCACTGGGCACAGCCGACCGTCAGCCCCACCGTTGCCGAGCTGACGATCGATAGCGTGTCGGCGATCGCCTGGTTGCGGTTGGCCAGCGTGTTCTCGACGCCAGTCAGGTCGGGGGCCATCTGCAACAGGCCGGTAGCCGCCAACCGACGAACGTCTTCCGAATCATCCGGGTCGGGTTGCTCGCCGACCAATTCGTCGCCCGCAACCTGTTCGATCAGAAATTGGTCATAGGGCAAATCACGTTGAATCGCGTCGATCACGTAATCTCGATACCGCCAAGCGTGCGGTCGTGGGGTGTCGCGATTCAGGTTCCCATCGGTTTCCGAAAAGCCGGCGACGTCGAGCCAGTGACGGCCCCAGCGGATGCCGTATTGCGGCGACGCTAGTAAGCGGTCGACCAATCGTTCGTAAGCGTCAGGCGAATCGTCTCGCAGGAACGCGTCGAGTTCCTCCGGCGTCGGCGGCAAGCCGGTCAGATCGAAGGACAGCCGCCGGATCAGCACGTTGCGATCGGCGAGGGGGGAAAACTCAAGCCCCGCTTCGATCAACGTCGCGGCGATGAAGGCATCGATCGGCTGGTTGCCCGCCTGCGAACCGGCGATTTCGGGAATGGCCGGTCGGCGGACCGGTTGAAACGCCCAATGCTGCAACTCTTCCGGCGTGTACTTCGCGTCCTCCACCCGGTCCGGCTCAGGGCGATTCGTTTGACAGCCCCCCTCGATCCAACGACGGACCAATTCCTTCTCGGCGGCACTCAGCTTTTTGGGACCTTCCGGCATCTCGTCCGATTCGATCCGTTGCCACAAGGTACTCGCATCTGGATCTCCCGGCACGATCGCCGCACCCGACTCGCCCCCGACGGCCATCAACCGCACCAACCGAACGTCCAGTCCGCCGTTCGGGTCCGGCTCTTCGCCGTGGCATTGAAAGCACAACGCCTTGAAAATCGGTCGCACATCCGACTCGAACCGCGGCACAGCCCCCGCGTCACCGAAACCGTCGGCCGACTGCGGCGATTCTTCCGCTCGAACCGCAGCGGGAAGGGTCAGCAAGACCAAGACCAAAATCGGGATCAGGAACTGCGACGACGAAGGACGCGGACGAAAGGTCATGCGGAGCTTCTTGATTTCAGGGCGGGGCGTTTCCCGGATAACGGCTGGCAAGCCGGGAAGCGTTGTGGCGGGATTGCAGTGGCGGCGGTCAGACGCCCGCGTGCGTGCGGCAGTGAAGCGATCGATCGGACTCGCCCCAGCGGCCTGAATAGCTCGGCGTCTAAAGGCGGGTGATCCCAGCGGTGCGTCTTCGGTCGCGTCGAACGCATGCAGTTTACAATTGTGATCTTACTTCGGTAGGTCGTGCAACCCTGACGGCTTCCGGTTGACCGATTGTGGGTAGACGACTTGCGGGTGGTGAGGAGGAGGCAAGATGAACGAACAGCAAGACCTGCAATTCATGCGGGCGGCGATCGACGAGGCGATTCTGGGGCTGAACGAAGGCGGCATCCCGATCGGTTCCGTGCTGGTGATCGACGGACGGATCGTCGGCCGGGGGCACAACCGGCGAGTGCAACGCGGCAGCGTGATTTTGCATGCCGAGATGGACGCGCTCGAAAACGCCGGTCGCTTGACCGCCGCCGACTATCGCCGCGCGGTGCTCTATTCGACTCTGTCCCCCTGCGAAATGTGCTCGGGGGCGGCGCTGCTTTATCGCATCCCGAGAATCGTGATCGGCGAGAACCGGACTTTCCGCGGACCGGAAGATCATGTCCGCGGACAAGGCGTCGTCGTCGAACTGCTCGACCTGCCCGAATGCTACGAGCAGATGGCCGAGTTCATTCGGCGGAACCCGCGGTTGTGGGACGAGGACATCGGCGAGGAAGCTGGCGAGTGAGCGTTGGGCGTTGGCGTCAATCGGTTTCCCAGCGAATGGCCAAACCGCGGGCGGTCACCAAAAAGACCGCGCCGCAAACCATCAGCACACTCATCTGGGGCCACAATTCGGATACCGGCAATTCACGCCAGAAAACTTTGTCGTATCCTTCCAGTGCCCAGGCGTTGAAGGTCCACAAGCCCGCTTCGCGCAGGCCGGGGCTCATCAGGTAACGCGGCACCATCGAGCCGCCCAAGGCGCTCATCGACAACACCACGACCACCGACAAACCGTTCAACTGGCCCCGCGTCCGGCAGAGCGTCGCGAGCAGCAAGCCGAATGCCGCCGCCGCCCCGGCGGTGACGACGGTGATGATCAGAAAGCCGTCGAAATGTCCCAGCAGATCGACGCCGAAAACGAGCTGGCCCCAGGCGAACATGAGTGTCGTTTGGCAGATCCCCAAAATCGTCAAGTAAGCCCATTTGCCGATCAGCAACTGGTCCATCGACAGGCCAGTCGTCAGCAAACGGTCGAGCATTTGGTTGTCGCGTTCTTCCAGCAACGTGCCGCCGCCCGAAGTGGCGCCGAACAACAAGAACATCACGGCGATCCCGGCGGCGTACATCGTGACGACCGGATTGCTTTTCCCCTTCCCCAACAGGTCGACGATCTCGACCCGTTTCAAGGGAAGCGGCGGTCCGGCGGCATCTGATGGTGTACCGGGCAGCTCCGGCTCGCTCATCCCTCGCTCAGGCATCCCGATCGGGCCGCTGACCGTTTTCGCGTATCGGGGCGGCACCCGGTAGGACGTTTCGGGGATCCCCGCGAGCACCTGCTGCACCAACGCGGATACGACCTGAGGTGCCACCTGATCCGACGAATCGCTCAACAGGTCCGCCATCAGCATTCCGTCGTCCTGCCGCCGCAACACGATCGCCAGCGTCGCGGTGCCGCGGCGAACCAGTTCCATCGCCTGGCGACGGGAAGTGCCCGCTTGCTTATCCGCTTTTCGCGAATCGCCCTGCTCGGTCAGCGCGTTCCCGCTTGTGGAGGCGGATTGGACCTCGACCGCACGGAGATCTTTTTCGGTCTCGTCCGGTGCAGGCGTTGGCCGGGGCGTCGAGCCCTTCTGCCGGGGTGTCGAGCCCTTCTCGGGCTCCGTCTGGTCATCGGATTCGGCCGTATCGACGAAGCTCAAGCCGGGGGTCTCGCGCAAGACCCGCAAGATCTGGCGGCTCTGTTCGTCACCGACCGTGTCGACCCCGACGACCTTGATGTTCGGCGTCAATCCCGTTCCGACGCCACTGCCAAAAATCACGGCAAAAATGCTGAAGAAAGCGATCGGGACGACGAACGCCAGCACCAGCTCGACGCGATTGTGCGCCAGCCGCCGCAGACAGACCGTCATCACCGTCACCACCATCGCTCAGTCTCGCAGTTCCTGGCCGGTCAAATGCAGAAACACATCGTGCAGGGAGGGGGCGTGAACTTCGACGTTCAAAACCCCGTAGCCGGCCGTCCGGACGGTTTCTAGCAAGCCCGGCAGTTGGCCCGCCACATCATCCACCCGAGTTTGTAAGCAATCCTGCCCGCCGGGCGGGTTCTGCACGCCAAGCGACCCATGCAGCGGCCCGTCCTGCCAAGGAGCGAGCGGCCGATCGAGCGGCCGATCGATCCGCAACCGCACGTGTCGCGACGGCCCGATCGTCCTCGCGATCAACTGCTCCAACGTCCCGTCCGCGATCAATTGGCCGTGGTCGATGATCACGATCCGGTCGCAGCACTGCTCCGCCTCGTCCAAATGGTGGGTCGTCAACAGGATCGACGTTCCCGAATCACGCAACTGGTCGAGCATCTCGAAAATTCGCTGGCGGCTCTGCGGGTCGACCCCCACCGTCGGCTCGTCCAACAGCAACACGTGAGGGGCGTGCATCACGCCGCACGCGAGATTGACCCGGCGTTTCATCCCCCCCGAAAAGCCGCCGACGAGTTGCTCGCTGCGATCCTCCAACCCGGTCCAACGGAGTGCCCAACCGACACGGTCATTCAGTTCCGCCCCACGCAGCCCGTGAAACCGAGCGAACGCGGTCAAGTTTTCCCGGGTGGTCAGGTCGCTGTAGATGGCGATGTCCTGAGGCACCCAACCCAGGCGGTCCCGCTCGCCGCTGGGAGGCAGCCGTTTGCCGAGCAATTCGATGGTCCCGGCGTCCGGTTTCGTCCGTCCGGCGATGCAGCGGATCAGAGTCGTCTTGCCCGCCCCGTTCGGCCCCAATAGCGCCAGCCGCTCGCCCGCAGCCAACCCGAACGAAACGTCCCGAATCGCCTCGACCCGCCGGTAGGATTTGCGTAAAGACTCAACCCGCAGCGGCCGAGAGGGTGGAGCGAACTTGTCCGTTTCCATAGAATCAACGGGTAGGGCGTTGACGAAAAGGTAGCCGAGCTGTCACTTATCCGTGTTGTCAGCTTAGCAATGAGCGGTAAAAAAGTGTCCGGCACCTTTTGCGAGGAACTCGCCCTTCGGGTGCTTTGCACGAAAGGCTCCAGACATTTTTTTACCGCACGATCCTTAACCGCATCGATCGACATCTTTTAAGTAATCGGCTCGGTCCAACCAGGGGGTGCACGGAATTGTCAAATTCATCCCAAACCGAATCGGACCACCTCGAAATCAGCCGTTGGCAGGAAAACCACGGTAACTTTTTGCTCGCCGTGACCGCCGCGATCATCCTATTCGGCTCCGGTGTGTTGGCATGCCGCCAATCACAAATGCTGCCGAAGAGTTTGGTCCGGCCTCCGATCGTCGACCCAGAGCAAGTTTTGGCCGATCAGGCCGCCGAAGCGGGCGATTTCGGACCGCGTCAAACCATAACCGTCCGTGTTTCCGGGGCCGGGTCGGACGAAGGGAAGATGAAACTGGCGGTCTACATCTCGCCCCACGGCTTCAACGATCCCGACCAAGCCCTGGGGACCGACAGTTGGATCATTCGCGATGGGCTCTGTGAGGGCAAGTTCGGTTTGCCCGAGGGCATCACCGAATTGGCGATCGCGGCCTTCCACGACGTCAACGACAACGGCATTCTCGACCGCAACGCGTTCGGAATTCCCTCCGAACGGTACGGTTTCACAGGCAATGCCCGCGGCGTCACCGGGCCACCCACTTTCGAAGAAGCCCTAGTCCCGATCACCGAAGGCCCGATCGATATCTCGATCCGCTGACAATTCTCACGCATGGCCGATACCACCCCCGGGCAGGCTTGCCTGCTGACCGGCAACACCCGCGGTGCCGTCGCGACGATCGGGGTGGTGGGCAATCGGCTGGGATCTCGGCTATCCAGACTGCTCTCCCCCGTGTCCGGTGATCCGATCCTGCCGGGCCATGTCCGCTACGCCAACTGGCACGGCGAGACGACCATCGAAACCACACCAGTACCGAGCAGCTCGCTCCGATTCGCTGCCGATTCCCATCCCTCCGGGGTGCCCGAGTCGGTGGTCCTGACGCGGCGAGCCGATCTCAGCGAGCACAGCCCCCACGCCGGGTGGGAATCCTGGGAAATCCACTGCCACGGCGGCATCGCCGCCGCCAACCGACTGCTCGCCGACCTGCGTTCCGCAGGTTTCGCTACCCTTGCCCCCCAAATGTGGTCGCTGCATTTCGGTTCCCAGCCCAACGACGATCGCGACACGGCGTTTGAAAACCTTCCCGGCGAACAATCCGGCTTGGTCCGCGAGACGCTCCAAGTCCTGATCCGCACCCAAACGACCCGGACCGCCGCAATCGCTTTGGACCAATACCGCAGCGGCTTACGCGATTTCGTTCGCGATTCGCGTCAAGAAATGGCGAAAGCCGACGGGATTGCCCATGTCCGTGACGCGGCCGCGCGGGCTCTCGAATTTGCGGAACTCGGCAGGCATCTCGACCAGCCCTGGCGGGTCGTGTTGGCTGGACCCCCAAATGTCGGGAAAAGTAGCCTGATCAACGCGATTTTGGGGTTTCGCCGCAGCATCACGATGGACTCGCCCGGGACGACACGCGACGTTTTGGAAGCCCGAGCCGTGATCGACGGCTGGCCGATCCGCTTCAGCGACACAGCGGGGTTGCGTCGGGATGCCGATTCGGCGATCGAAGTCGCCGGGATCGAGGCGGCCAGGCGTGAACTGGCACAGGCCGACTTGGTCGTCTGGGTAACCGCGATCAGTGCGGCCGCAGATTTTGACCGCAGCGGCTCTCTTCCCGATTCTGCCGGCTCCAACCCGATCCAAGATTCCGCCGAGTCGCTCACAAGGCGAGGCTGTCGCGAATTGCGGGTGATCAATCAGGTCGACCGGTTGCCCCAAAACTTGTGGCCGCCAGCCGATGACCGGACCCTCACCTCCGCCGTCAGCGGCAATGGCATCGACGAACTGAGACGCCGGATCGTCGACATTTTAATCCCCAAAGTGCCGGCTCCCGGCGAAGCCGTGCCGCTGGTCTCCAGGCAACGGGACCGATTGCAAGAAATCGCCAACGCGGCAGATGAAGCGTCCCTGCGAGCGGCACTCGACCGACTCGCCGACGAACCTGCCATCTAAATGCTCACCCCAGCGGTCAACGAAACGACAGCGGCAAGCCAGCCTGTCCCTTCCCAAGCACATTCATCCCTTCGGTCGCCCCTTCTCAGGTTCTCAAAGAGGCACGGA
>RECD01000184.1 GCA_007694185.1 Planctomycetaceae bacterium | reverse complement strand
CCTAGTACCCCCGCAAGGACTCGAACCTTGGACCCAGGGATTAAGAGTCCCTTGCTCTACCAACTGAGCTACGGAGGCGGTCAAATGACGAGTACAATCTTTACCCATCCCGGCCGGTTTGGCAACACCCGCCGGGAACTGTTCTTTCTTCGGCTCCCGGCTAGCCTGATTTGAGGCTACTTGGGCCCGTTTTCTTCATTTTTAGATCAATTTTGCAACCCAACTCCCCCCCAACCCAATCCCCGACCGGCTTGACGGAGCACCGGCGGTCCGCACCCGAATTGCTCGCACCGGCGGGCGATTTAGAGTGCGTCCATGCCGCGATCGAGAACGGTGCCGATGCGGTCTATTTCGGATTGGCGGACGGGTTCAATGCCCGGGCTCGCGCTCACAACTTCGCACCAGACGAACTCGGGTCGGTCATGGCGACGCTGCACCGCCGCGGGGTGCTTGGTTACGTCACGTTGAATACGCTCGTCTTCGCTGACGAATTGCCGCGGCTGAGTGAGACGGTGATTCGGATTGCGGATGCGGGTGTCGACGCGGTTCTGGTTCAGGACCTGGGGGTCGCGAGGCTAATCCGCGAACTCTGCCCCGACCTTCACGTCCACGCTTCGACCCAGATGACGCTGACCAGCGCCGAGACGATCGCGGTTGCGGAGGAACTGGGGCTCCGCCGCGTCGTGCTGCCACGGGAATTGTCGCTGAACGAGATCCGGAAAATTGCCGCCCAGACGTCGATGCCGCTGGAAACGTTCATCCACGGCGCCCTCTGCGTGGCCTATTCGGGGCAATGCTTGACGAGCGAATCGTTGGGCGGGCGGAGCGCCAATCGTGGCCAATGCGCGCAGGCCTGCCGGTTGCCGTACGAATTGGTTGTCGATGACAAGAACCGCCCGCTGGACGATTCCCGATACCTGCTCAGCCCCCAAGACTTAGCCGGCTACGACCTGGTGCCGGAACTCATCGATGCCGGCATCTGCTCGCTGAAGATCGAGGGGCGGTTGAAGACGCCGGAATACGTGGCGAACATCACCTCGCATTACCGCCAAGCGATCGATGCGGCGATGGCGGGCCGGCCGTTGACGATGGACGCGAGCCGGCAGCGAGAGATGGAGATGTCTTTCTCGCGGGGGTTTTCGCCCGGGTGGCTGGCGGGCAACGATCACAAGCGGCTGGTCCCCGGGACCGAATCCGCCAAGCGGGGCGTGAATGCCGGGCGGGTCGTCAGCGCGAGGGGTAATCGCGTGATCGCCCGGTTGGACGTTCCGATCGCGTTGGGTGACGGGTTGGCGTTCGATGGTGATCGAGTTGCCGGGCGTCAACAGGGAGGGCGAGTCTACGGTCTGCGAGTTCGAGGCGGACTCGACGCTGTCGAACGGGTGGAGGTGGGGGAGGTGGAAATCGAGTTCGGGCGTGGAAAGATCGACGCCGAGCAGATTCAGCCGGACGCTCGGGTTTGGAAGAATGACGATCCGGAGCTGAATCGTCGGTTGCGGCGGACCTTCACAGCGAACGACCCTTTGTATCGACGGCCGATCGACATTCGTTTCATCGCGAAGGCGGGTGAACCGTTGCGGTTGACCGCGATTTGCGGCGACTTGGTGGTCGAAGCAGCGGCCGAGTCGACGCTGGAGGTGGCTCGCAACCGCCCCGCCACACCCGAGTCGATCGCGGCGCAGCTCGATCGGCTGGGCGGGTCTCCGTTTCGGCTCGGTGCCTGCGAAGGCGAAGTGACGGGCTGTCCGATGGTCCCCGCCAGTCTGCTCAATGAACTTCGTCGCAACCTGGTCGAGCAGCTCGAAAATCGGCTCTCCAGCCCGCCGGTCCGGCCGGTCGACCCCACGGCGCTGCCACGCTTGCTCGAACGGCCCGCTCGATCGTCGTCCCCAGCGGCGGACAGCTTGGCGGAACCCGTTTCCGATGAACATCAGGTCTTGCTGCGAGTTCTCTGTCGTACGCCGGATCAGGTGCGACAGGCAATCGCGTTGGGGGTCCAACGGGTCTACGTCGACTTCCACGACATCCGTCAATACCGAGAAGCGGTGGGCGTCGCGCATGCCGCGAGCACCGAGATCTACATCGCCTCGGTACGGATCCAGAAGCCGGGCGAGCGGGGGTTGTTGAAGGTCTTGACCCGCCACGGAGCTGACGGTTTTTTGGTTCGCAACCTGGCGGCGCTGGCGTATTTTCGGGACGCCGGTTACCCGGTGATCGGCGACTTTTCGTTGAACGTCGTCAACCCGCTGACCGCCGATTGGCTGCTGCAACTCGGCTGCGACCAGGTGACCGCTTCCTACGATTTGAATCGTGATCAATTGCTAGAACTCGTCCGCTCGATGCCGGCCGAGCGGTTGGAGGTTGTGTTGCACCAGCACATGCCGATGTTTCATATGGAGCACTGCGTTTTTTGCTCGGTCATGTCGCCGGGAACCAACAAAACGAACTGCGGCCGCCCCTGCGATCGCCACGAGGTCCGCTTGCGAGACCGCGTCGGCATGGAACATCCGCTGCAAGCCGATGTCGCCTGTCGGAACACGCTTTACAATGCGGTCCCGCAAAGCGGCGCGGAGGCGTTTGCCGAATTGGCGAAGCACGGCATCGGTTCGATCCGTGTCGAGTTGCTGGAAGAACCGGAAGAGGAGTTGCGGAAAACCGTGCAGGCCTATCAAAACCTGATCGCCGGAAACATGACCGGTGGTCAGGTCTGGCGTTCGTTGCACGCGGCGAATCGGGTCGGGGTCACCCGCGGCACCCTGGAAGCCGCTCGCAATCCGCTGACCATCCTCTGATCGACATCCGTCGCCATCGGTTCGCGAACCTCGATCCTACTCACCGGTTACCGTTCGACGGGTCATGACAACGATTCCACAAGGTCCGATTGCCGAGCGGTTCGACTCAGAAGCGTCCGCAGGCGAGCCGTGCGTTTACGCGATTGCCACGCTCGACACGAAGGGTGCCGAATTGAGCTGGCTCACGGATCTTCTTCGCCGCATCGGCGTGGCGGTTCGGACCGTTGATGTCGGAACGCTCGATTCGCCGACGGTCGTCTCCGACGTTTCTCGGGAGGAAGTCTTGGCGGGGCGGGTGATCAGCGAAACTGACCGGGGCGAGGCGGTGACCGAGATGGGGGAAGCGTTGCGGGAATTCCTTGTCGCTCAAAACTCGCGAGGCCAGGTCTCAGGAGTCGTGGGTCTGGGGGGGAGTGGCGGCACGGCGTTGATCACCGCGGCGATGCGGGCGTTGCCGATCGGGTTGCCCAAGTTGATGGTTTCCACAGTCGCCAGCGGCAACACCGCGCCGTACGTCGACGGTTGCGACATCCTGATGATGCATTCGGTGGTCGACATCGCCGGGCTGAATGCGGTCTCGGAAAATATCCTCGCCAATGCGGCTCACGCGATGGCCGGAATGGTGACCCATCCCCGAGCGCGAACCGGATCGCGCCCGGCGCTGGGAATGACGATGTTCGGCGTCACCACCCCCTGCGTCACGCGGGTGCGGGAAATGCTCGAGCAGAACGGCTACGATCCGCTCGTCTTTCATGCCACGGGAGCCGGCGGGCGGGCGATGGAACGGTTGGTCGAATCGGGACTGATCGGCGGCGTGTTGGACCTGACCACCACGGAAGTTGCGGATGAACTTGTCGGTGGCGTTTTTCCTGGTGGGCCCGAGCGATTTGATCGCCTGCTGGCAGCCCGTATCCCCGTGGTCGTCAGCTTGGGAGCGGTTGACATGGTCAATTTTGGTGCTCCGGAAACGATCCCTCCGCGGTTTTCTGACCGCAGATTTCATCGCCACAACGCTCAGGTCACCCTGATGCGAACAACGCCCGACGAGAACCGTGTGATCGGCCGCTGGATCGCCGAAAAGCTGAACCGATCCGTCGCGCCGCTACGGCTGTTGATCCCCGAGGGTGGCGTGTCCGCCTTGGACGCCCCGGGGCAACCGTTCCATGATCCCGCGGCGAACGCCGCGTTGTTCGAGGGATTGAGCGGGGCGCTGAGGGCCACTTCCCAGCGGCGGCTGATCCGTTTGCCGCATCACATCAACGACCCCGAGTTCGCGGATGCCGTCGTGCGGCATTTTTCGGAAATCGCCGCTGCCGCACCGACCGCTCGCGACGCAGCTTCAGAACGTTGAAACGTCGCTTCATGGCTCCTCACCGGTGACCGCCGGATTTGAAGGCGATCACCGCATTGATATCACCGCATCGATCAGGTGCGGTGGGTCAGCCGTTTGGGTCGCCCCGGCGCGGTCAGGTCGTGCTTTGCCCCGTCTTGTCGGCCGTGGGCAGCGGCTTGCGGGTCGTAGCCGTCGCGGCCCGCGCCCGACCCCATCGTCAGCTCGATTTCGCATTCTAAGTCGAGCCAGTTCCTCGCTGCACGTTTCATCGCCAGCGTCCTGGCATGGATCAAGGCGGTTTCGCTCACGACCGCCTCGGCAGTCGTACCCGGTTCGCTCACACGGTCTCGCTCGCGGGGCAGGCCTCGGACGTAGCCCTCCGCGTAGGACGCGCCACTGCCACGGGAATAGCCTCCGTACTGCAAGTGGGCCGATGCGGCGATGGTGACCAGCAGTTCTCGGAACAGCATGAGACAATTCTCGACATCCTCACGGGGGCCGTAGAACCAAAACAGCGTCTGCTTCCACTTTCTGCCGAAATACCAACCGATCAGAGGAAAAATCTCCGCGGTCAGGTACGCGGCTAAGTCCTTTTCCCAGGAATAAGCCCGCATGCCGTTGACCGGGCAGGCGACACGGGTGAAAGCGACTCGATCGACATCGTCATCCCCGACGATATCGCCCCGAGACAAGTTGTGTCGGAGCATCAGGTTTTGCATCATCCGCAGGGCGTTCCGTTTTTCTCCCTCGGTGCTGGCATGGTTCTTTGCCGTGTTATCGAGCGAACGCAGACGGTGCAGGATTCGCTCGAACTCTTTTTGGGTGAGCAGTTGCTCATCGGATTGTGACGTCGACGTGGTACCAGTGGCCACGTACTCAGAGCCACGGGCTGCGTCTTTCGCGCGGGCGAGGACCTCGGGAGCGTCGTTGATCCAGTAGCTCCCGATGTAGTACCGCTCGTCTTCGCTCGGGTTCCAGGTGTCGTGAATGACGTGATCGATCACGGTGCAAAAATGACCGCCGCGTTGTCGCGTGGTGCTGACCAGATGGACGATCACCACGCCGCTGGGCAGCGCGTCGGCGAACAAAGAATCCCCAATTCCGTGGAAAGCTCGCCAACCTCGAGCCGCCAGGAAGGCTTCGGCAACCCGGGTCGGTACGCCATGGCGTGGCGACTTTTCCGTCGCCTGACCGATCTCGCGATAGACGTCTCGATAGCTGATGCCGGTGGCGATGGCGATCGCGCGGACGACACAATCTCCGGTCAGCCCGACGTAGCCGCTGCCGCACCGCCCGCCGTCGTTCCAAACCCAATCCAAACGGTCAATATCTGTGAAACCGGCCATCCTGCGCTCCTCGATCCTGGCGATCGCCAAACGGCAATCGGAAATCACCCCTGCCTGCGAAACAGCTTATCGCGGACGTTGGCGGGACGAAACGGACCGCGCCGACGGGTCAACGAGTTTTTCGAACGGCTATACTGAGCGTGATTCCGATTCGGATCAGGTGACGATGCTTCGATCCTGGCCGAGAACAGGTTGTCGAAAGTCACAACGCGGGAAAATGGGATGGAACGACGGATGAGTCACCGAGTTCGAGCGATGCTGGCGACGCTACTGACGTTGTGGCTGGCGGCGTTCGCTCGGGGCGCGGAACCGGTCGATTACGATCGCGACATCAAGTCGCTGCTCGGGCACAAATGCGGCGCCTGCCACGGGACCTTGAGACAGCAAGCCGACCTGCGATTGGACGCGGCGGAGTTGATGCGTGTCGGCGGTGACAGCGGGCCGGTGATCGTGCCCGGAAATCCGGACGACAGCCTGTTGATCCAACGGGTGGTCGAGGCCGATTCCGACTTGCGAATGCCGCCTGAGGGGGAGGGGGAGCCGCTGACCCCCGATCAAGTCGATCTGCTCAGACGTTGGGTTCGAGACGGCGCGACCGCGCCTGCCGATGAGGTGATCCCGGCGGCTCCTCACGAACATTGGGCCTATCGGAGTCCGCAGCGGCCGGAAATTCCCCAGGTAACGGACGCGAACTGGGTTCGAAACCCGATCGATGCCTTCGTGGCCTCCGCGCGAGAGCGGCAGGGGTTGCCGCCCAGCCCTGCGGCGACCCGCGAGACCTGGTTGCGACGTGTCTACCTCAACCTGCTCGGGGTCCCGCCAACGCGAGAGCGATTGCTGGCCTTCTTGGCAGACACTTCACCGACAGCCTACGAGCGGGTCGTCGACGAACTGCTGCAACGTCCCGAGTACGGCCAACGCTGGGGTCGTCACTGGATGGACGTCTGGCGTTACAGCGACTGGTACGGCAGTCGCTCGATCAACGAGATCCGGTATAGCCAGCGGCACATTTGGCGGTGGCGAGATTGGATCGTCGATTCGCTGAATGTCGACAAACCTTACGATCAGATGATTCGCGAGATGCTGGCCGCGGACGAAATCGCCCCAGCCGATCCGGAGGCGTTGCCGGCGACCGGTTACTTGGCTCGCAACTGGTACAAATTCGATCGCAACGTCTGGATGTTCGACACGGTGGAACACACGGCCCAAGCGTTGCTGGGCTTGACCCTCCGCTGCGCCCGTTGCCACGACCATAAGTACGACCCGATCACCCAGCAGGATTACTACCGCTTCCGCGCGTTCTTCGAGCCTCATCAAGTTCGCACGGACCCGCTCCGCTTTGACGCCCCGGAGGAAAAAGACGCCACGCTGGGGATGGTCCTGAGTGAAGGCATCGCCCGAGTTTTCGACGCCCAGCCCGATTCACCGACATTCCTGTTTCGGCGCGGGGACGACCGATCCCCCGACGAATCTCAACCGCTCACACCCGGCGTTCCCGAGGCACTGGGAAATGCGTCGTTGACGATCCGGCCGATCGACCTCCCACCTGAAAGCTTCTACCCCAACCTTCGTCCTGAAATGACCGTCGGGCTGCTGACGCAGGCCCAACAGAAAGTCACGACGGCCCAGGCTCAATTGGCTTCGGCGGAATCGGATCGCGACCAGGCAGACCGAGCGATCGCGGCGTACCGCGAGCGAGCTGCAACGAGCGGCATTGCTCAGGCTGAAGCGGGGGCCACTCCGCAGGACGAGGTCGGGCAGGCGTATCTGGATGATGATTTCTCGATCCGGTCGGATCGCTGGGAGGTCGTGTCGGGAGATTGGATTTGGCAGGACGGCGTTCTCGCGCAGCGGACCGTCAGCAACTTCGCCACGATCGTCGCGAGCGACAACCATCCGCAGGACTTTCGGGCAGTGGTCCGCTACCGGACCTTGGAACCGGGCAACTATCGTTCGGTCGGATTCAGCTTCGATTACATCGATCAGGGCAATTCTCAAGACGTCTACACGAGTGTGAATAACTCGGCGCCGTCGGTCCAAGCCTTTCATCGGCTGGAGGGCAAGCAGGAATACCCGCCGGCCGGGATCGTGAAGACGCCGTTGTCGGTCGGCACGATCCTGTCGCTGGAAGTCGTCGTTCGTGGACAGCGGTTGACGGTCGCGGTCGATGGAGAGCCCAAGCTCGAGTACACCCTGCCTGTCGCTCGTCGCGAGGGGCGGTTCGCCCTTTGGGTACACAACGGCGCCGCAGAATTTTTGGATGTCGCCGTTCGCCCTTTGCCGTTGACCGAGCAGGACCGGGAGCGACAACTGCGGGCGGCCGAAGGACAGTTGGAACTGGCAGGGATCGACCTGCGGACCGCAGTCGCCGAAGTCGAATCGCTGGAAGCCAGGATCGCGGCCGAACGAGCCAAACATTTCGGCGAGTCGGATGCGGCGGTCGCGGCAGCGGCCCGAATCGCGGTTCGCGCCCAGCGGCAAGTCGAGGCCCTGCGGGCTGAGCGGGTATTGCTCCAGGCCGAGCGGCACCACGAATCTTTGGTCGCGACCGCAGACGAGATCGATTCGGACGCCGCGGGCAGTGAAACGGCGATCCAACAAGCACAGCAGGCGGTGGCAGCCGCTCAAGAATCGCTGGCCGTAGCGCGACGGGCGGCCGAGTCGGGCGAAGGCGATTACGATCCGTTGGGGCCAACTTTCCCCGCGACCAGTACCGGACGTCGGGCGGCTTTGGCCGGTTGGATCACCCGTCCGGATCACCCTCGCACCGCACGGGTCGCGGTGAACCAGATCTGGTTGAGACACTTCGGGCAAGCGTTGGTGCCGACGGTTTCCAACTTCGGGCTGAACGGACAACCGCCGTCCCATCCCGAGTTGCTGGACTGGCTGGCGACCGAATTGGTTGCCGGGGATTGGAAAATGAAGCCGCTGCACCGGATGATCGTCCTCTCTTCCACTTACCGTCAAAGCTCCGCGACCAACGGCGCTGCCGATTCGGTCACCAGCGATCCGGAAAACCGCTGGCTATGGCGAATGAACTCTCGGCGGATGGAAGCGGAAGTCGTCCGCGATGCGGTCCTCTTTGTTGCCGGAAATTTGGACTTGGAGGCGGGCGGGCCCGAAATCGCCGAAACCGAGGACCAAACGGTGCCGCGGCGGAGCTTCTACTTCCGCAATACCCCGAACGAGCAGGTTCCGTTCCTGAATGCGTTCGACATGGCCAGCCCGAACGAGTGCTACGAGCGCCGCGAAAGCGTGGTGCCGCAGCAGGCACTCGCGCTGCTCAACAGCGGACTGGTACAGAAGCAATCACGCGTACTCGCCGAACGCCTTTCCCGATCGGTTGGCGACGGTGACGACGACGCGACCAGGGTGAAATTCGTCACGATGGCTTGGGAGAGCGTGCTCGGTCGGCAACCGACTGCGGAAGAAGCCGCCGATTGCCAGCGGTTCCTCGTCGAATCGAGTTCGGCTGCGGTCAAGCCTCCCCGTTTTCCCTCTGCCCGTCGCCCTCCGCTGCGCCCCCCTTCTGATCGGCCAACGCAACGGGCACGCGAGAACCTGATCCACGTGCTTTTCAGCCATAACGACTTCGTCACCATCCGCTGACCCCAATACGCTGCCAGCCATGAACGAATTTCCTTGCGGACGAGTCCAACGCCGATCATTCCTGTCGGACATGGGCATGGGCTTTACCGGTCTGGCGCTCGGGGCGATGTTGCACCGCGACGGGATCCTGCGAGGCGAGGAAGCGGCAACGCCTGGACTTAACGCTGCACCTCCGCTGGCACCGCGTGCCAAAAATGTCATCTGGTACTTCATGCTCGGCGGGACCAGTCATTTGGAGAGTTTTGACCCGAAGCCGGCGGTGAGCGAGCATGCCGGCAAAACGATCGACGAGTCCCCTTATGGGTCGGCGGTGGTCAATTCGCCCTACTATCGAAAAAACGTCCGCGACTTCGCCGGGACTCCACGCGACCTGATGCCAAAGCTCTACCCGTTGCAAGTCGGCTTTAGCAAGCGGGGCGAAAGCGGGATCGAGATCAGCGACTGGTGGCCACAGGTTTCCGAATGTGCCGACGATTTGGCGGTCGTCCGTTCGATGTGGACGACGGACAACGATCACGCGGCGCAGCTCCAATTTCACACCGGCCGACACATCTTTGACGGTTTTCATCCGTCGATCGGGTCTTGGGTTCACTACGGGTTGGGATCGCTCAACGACAACCTGCCGCAATTCGTCGTCTTGGGAGGTGGCCCCGGCGATTGCTGTGGAGGGGTCGGCGCGCACGGGGCGAGCTACCTCGGTCCCGAGCACGCCGGTGTCGCGATGACGCTCGACCCCAACAACCCCTTGCCGTTCGGCACGCCTGGGGCGGAGGTCACGCTGGACGAACGCCGGCGTCAGCTCGATCTGCTACGTCAACTCAATCAGCAGGCCGGGGTCGAGTACCCGGATGACCCGTCGATGCGAGCTCGGATCAAGAGCTACGAACTCGCCTCCCGGATGCAACTGTCCGTCCCCGAAGTCGTACGTTTGGAAGACGAAACGGCCGAGACCCATTCGTTGTACGGGCTGGATCAGGCGGAGACGCGGACGATGGGGCGGTACAGCTTGACCGCCAGGCGACTCGTCGAACGCGGCGTCCGATTCGTGCAGATCTACGACGACGGCTGGGACGCTCACAGCGGCCTGTTGGCCAATCACTCGACCCGTTGTGGCGCGGTCGATCGGCCGATCGCCGGCTTACTCAAAGATCTCAAACGCCGTGGGCTGCTCGACGAGACGCTCGTGGTTTGGGCGACCGAGTTCGGTCGAACCCCGGGGGCCGAACGGAGCGACGGCCGTGACCACCATCCCTACGGCTTTTCCGTCTGGATGGCCGGGGGCGGTTTGAAGGGGGGCGTCGTTCACGGGGCGACCGATGAACTCGGCTTTCACGCCGTCGAGGATCGGCACTACGTCACCGACATCCACGCGACCGTCCTGCACCAACTCGGGCTCGATCCGCGGCAACTGGAAATCCCAGGTCACAAGCGGTTGGAGATCGACTACGGTAAACCGATCGCACCGATCATCGCGTGAAGCCGGTTGGCAATCGTTGGCGTCGGCTGCCTCCGACTTGCCTCGCGGTTATCGCGCGGGGTTGATCATGATCAGATCGGCATCGCCAAAAATGTCGATATCGATCGACTGACCACCGGCCGGACGCAACGATTGGCTTTGCGAAGCCGCTCGGGAACTCAGTACGAACCGTGACTGTTCGGAACGCTCCAAGCCGGTGGCGTCGCCGATCGGGAAGGTGTAGGTGTGTGCGACGATCCCGTTCGTCGCATCGAACTGGTGGGTCACTCGGCTTGGCCGGTAACCCTCACCATGGCGAAACTCGACCCGCAGTTGGCCCAAATCGGGCGTGGCGCTGTCGTGTCGCTGGATCACGCTGATCAGGTAGTCCGAAGTCGCCTCACCCCGATCACTGAGACTCACCTGCAGCCCGATCGAGGGGAAGTCACGCAGCCGGTAATCGGCGAAGTCTGCGGGTCGATTCAGCACTTCTTGCAACGGGATTTCCTGCAACGCGGGAGTCGATTCGAACCGGCACCAGAACTGGAGCCGCGCCGAACGGGCCTGCTTCGGCCAGCCGTGGGCTTTCCACTGCAACAGCGGGACCGGTTGATCGGGTTCGTAGTTCGAATCATAGAACCAGTAACGGTGATCGCTCAGTTCTGCCCCGTCCACCAGCGGGGTCACGACCAGCCAGGCATCTTTAGGACGGCTGGTCATGGGGGCCTGACCCGACTGCACGGAAACGGGAAAGGAGACGTGGTCCCCTTGTGCCTGTGGCCGATGGACCCGCAAGACATAGGGGGTCAGCCGATCGTTGCGGCCGGTCGCCAAACCGATCGACCGGGGCAGTTGCCAATCAAACGGCACCGGCAAAAAATCTCGCCCATCAGGCGACAAGCGGATCTGCAGCGCCTCGCCACCGACCAGCGGCAGGGACGCGGTCGCGGACTCAAATATCAATTGAGCCGGATTGCCGGCCAGGGTTCGTGGATCGACGCGAACCGTGCTATTCAAAGTCGCGTTGACGGTCAGATTCGCTCCCGGGGCGACCAACTTGCCGCCTGATTCGTCGATACTGAAGGTGCCGGGGGCGAGCTTCCCGCGTATCTGCCGCAACAAATCGCTCGCGGCATCAACCGAAACCGTCTCTCCGCCGGTGATCCTGGCCAGGTTTTGATACTCTGACTCGGCCGCCTGACGTTCGTCATCCGGCACGCCGAGCCCGATCACGAACACCGGCACACCGACCTCTTGTGCCACGCGAGTGACATCGGCCTGGGTGGTTCGCGGAGGCTGGCGGATATCGCCGCGGTTGGGCGTGAACTGGTAATCGCGTCCATCGGTGATGACGATGATGTTCTTTTCGGTGTCCGGGTCATCGAAGCGAAACGCCCGCAAAGCTTCAACGACAGCCAGATTCAAAGGCGTCTGCCCCCAGGGTACGGTCGTCTCCAAGCGTCGCAGGACGGCGCCCGCGTCGAAGCGACCGAGCGACAAAACGGTCTCCACATCTCGACTCGGCAACAGGCCCTCGGGGATGAAATCGTCCGCCCCCGGTGCCCGGCTGAGACGTGGCGGATCCGAACGGGTCCAAGCGATCCGATGCCCCAGCAGGATCACGCCGATCCGGGCACCATCCTGCCTCGACAATTCGTCGAGCATGGTCAGCAGGGCCGACTTGGCCACATCCATCTTGGCGGGGCCGACTTCGTTCCCCGATTCCCCTGGCAGGGTTTGCTCCATGCTCTGCGAACAATCGAGCACAAACATGATGGAGACTCGCTTTCGGCGTTCGCCCATCAGCGTGACCGAGCTGGTGCCATAAACGTGCGGTTGAAAATCGACCAGCGGTCCGGCAAGCCGGTTGATGACAAACGGGTGATGGAACTCGTTTCCGCGGAACATCGTCGTCGCGGTCAATCGTGGCGATTCGCCGAGTCCGCTGGGGATCGCTTGTAAAGATAGGGTTTGTGGGGACCGCACCGGCAGATCGACCAGTCCGACGGAGGTGACTGGGTCGCGTTGTTGATTTTGGACCCAAACACTCGGCCGCCCCGGTGGGAAAGCATCCGTCGTCGAATCACTTCCCGCACCCGGGCCGACGATCACGTCCAACGTTGGGCTGGTGACCGGCGGCGGGATCGGTGACGATTTGGTATCGGTTACCAAGCCCGTCCGAGCGGCCAAACGCCGTGCCGCTCGATGACGCTGCAGGGCAGCGATGTCTTGCTGGACCTCCGCAGACGTCGGCCCCAGCAACGCGATCAGGTTCAGATACCGCTCGCTCGCCCGATCGAAATCGGGAGCCCGCGGACCGGTTCCGACGGGGCGGGGAGGCAAATCGACGAAGGCTTCCAATTGACGGTCCGCGTGCCACATCAGCCAGCGTTGTAACCTTTCATTCCAAACCAATTCCAACGGAGAAACGGGAAACGTCGCCGCCGAAAAGGCCAACTGGCGCCGCTGCCAACGGGCGGCGGACAAGCGATCCGCGTACCCTGAACCCGTGCGTGAGGCCGCCGCGTCCTGTCCCAAGGCAGCCAAAGCCTGACGAACCAAAGCACCCGACTGTTCGATCTGTTGAATGGCTGATTCCGCCCCACTTGCACCGTCGGGAAAAGGTGAGCCTGAACCCGCTTCGCCGCTCTTGGTCGTCAAGAACAGCACCGCCGGATGCGTCGACCAGCTCAAGATGCGGTCCAGCGGCGTTCGCGTACCCTCGCCGTTTGGGCCTCCGCCAGTCGGACCTATGCCGTTCGGTCCCCCTCTCGGATCGACCTGACTGACGGATGACGAGCCCTCCGCTTGCCCGTCCGCTGTCGGTTGAACGAGCTCAGCTTGGCTCCGATCCGCTGGCTGCCGTCCCTCACCGCTTCGCGGGGGTGCGGACAAGTTGAGCGCGAGCGATTTGCTAATTTCATCATGGACCGCGCGGATTTCACGACGGTCCTGCCACGGGATCCACGGAAGCTCGAGTACCACTCGGAGCGGCAACAACGTCTCGCCGGACATCTCCGGGGCAATCAAAGCGGACCGAATACGATCTTTCAACTGCCCGTCCAGTTCGCGAATCGTCGCCGACAAGCGTTCTGCGACTTCCCGAAACGGCAAAGCCGCTCCAGCGTCCGCCGGTGTCCCCGCCGAAATGGCATCGAGTTGCTCGCCAAGGGTTAACGCGTCCCGCATCGCAGGCAGGACCCGATTCAGAACCAAGTCGTCGTCTGGGGTCAACCACTCGTCCGGCCAAGTGGCAAAAAAAGCTAATCGCTGAAAAGCATCATCGCAGATCGAAATCGCCTGAAAGACTTCATTCAGCCGTTGGTCAGCAGCCGCGTAGGCTTGGGTAGCGGAAGTCAGACGAGCATCGATGTCGGTGTCGGTTGTTCGCGGACCTGCCAATAAGCCGTCTTCGACCGACCAGCGCTGGCGGTCGGCGTCGGTCACGATGGAAGCCAACCAATCGGCCGCTCGGATCTCTTGGGCACCATCCCGCCCCCGCATCGCCGACAAGCGGTCCGACTCGTCCTGCATCCGCAGCACCCCGACAATCGGGTCGCGGCGAGACCAGCGATCGAGAACTCGGTAGCGGGATAACAGTTTCAACGATTGGGCACGCTCCGAAGGAACAGCCTCAGAGTCCTCGGTCGCAGCCCCGTTCGCCGCAGGAGTCGCCCTGGTTTGCCATCGCTGATCAAACCCCTCGGACACTTTCTTGAGCTGTTCGGCAGACAGGTCGGTGATCAGATCCTGCCATTGGCGACGAGAAGTCTCCACCAAATCGGCTGACAGGCTGCCGAGGGTCGCGGAGACCTCCAAGGACGGTGCCGGCATGCTGCGGACGGCATTCGCCCCCCGAACGCCGGCAGTCTCACGAAAGAGGCTGGCGCGGAGGGCGGTCGGTGACAGGCGGGTGGCGCCGTCTTGCAGCGCCGCAGTCAGGTCGCCCAGGTTTCGCTTGACGGCCGCCTCGTGCAGCTTGGCTTGCCGTTCGTAAGCCGAACCGGAGGCAGACAACTTTTCCAGCCACAGCAGTTGCTGTTCGACCTCATTGAGTATTTCTGGAACGACCGACACCAGCGACCGCCGAGGCAATTCACCGGCTTGACGCCACAAAGCGTCGCGGTCCAGGGGCAATACGGCGGGCGTGCCGTTGAGCGCTAGTCGCTGAAATTGCCGATCGACACTGGCAGGAGTCAGCGACCAACTGATCGAAAAATCGTCCGCATCCGATGGGAACAGACGGGCGGTTTGAATCGGCAACTGATGAGTCCTGCACCAGCGATCCATCCGCAGGTTGATCTGGTCGACCAAACGCTTCAAACGCACTTTCCTGCCGCCCCGACCGCCGACGCCCGCGTCGAGCAGATCAGCCCCCTGGCCGGAAGTCCCGATCGAACGGGTCAGCAGTTGGCCGAAGAGGCTGCCGGTCAGCGCCGGCCCACTCCAACCGATCTGGTTAGCCGAAGTGCTGTTCAGGATCACCAAGCCGGGGTGCCGATCGCGATCGATCACCCCTTCCAGCCGATCGGCAAAGGTGTTGTGCAATTGCCCGATTCGCCAATTCGAAGCCGACCGATTGCTATCCAGGACGACGAGCTTGTTGACCGAACTCGGTAAAATGTCACAGATCCGATCGAGCACTTCGGAGACCGGCAACCAGGTCGCCGGGTCGGTCGGTGAAGCGTCCGTCGGCAGCAGGTGAGGCCGGCCGTTCGCATCGACCAAGCCGTGGAGGCTGAAGTAGAAAACTACCGAATCGCTGACGGCCCGCGTGGTCACCAACGACGTCAATTCCTGGTCGAGTCGACGTAGCGCTAAGTCGCGGCTACGCCAATCGGCTGACAAGTCGGTCACCCGGAGCGACTCACGGTGCAACGAGCGGAGCCGGGCCAAATCTTCCCCGACCCAAGCGTTCGGTTCGACCGGCCAGCGATAATCGACAGCAACCGCCGTCAGCAGCGGCGTCAATCTCGGTCGATGAGCCAGCAGGGCGACCCACGCGGTAATCAGCCCGAGGGTCAAAAACAGCAACAAGCCGACGGCGACCGCCCGAATCCATCGTCTCGAACGCAAACGCGTTCGCACTTCGTTGACCGATATCGTCGTCATGGCTCAAGGGTAGCGGGAATCCGGCTGCACCAAAATCGTAGCCCGCGAACGCAACCGTTCCAGACAGGCGACCTCCGACGCTGGGGAATAGTCTAACCCGGCTGACGCCGCAACCGGGCGAGTTTCCGAATCGATCTGCCGGCGAAGCCATTCCCGCCCCAACGCGACCTCCAGACGTCGTGGCCGATCCTGAAGGTCCCCGCCCGCACCCCGATCCTCAGCCTCGCTCAAAATCTGCCACTCGATCCGCGAGCGGACTTCCAGCGGCAACGACTCGCGTGCGGCTTGGGCCAATAACCGACGATCGATCGCCTCGGTCAATCGCTCTGGCCGAAAACTTGCTCGCTCGCCCAGGCCAACGCCCGGCGCTGCCTTCGTCGGCGTCCCGTAATCGGGAGCCAAATCGGACGCACGGATCGGCTCACCGTTGACCAACGCGAGGATCGGACCTGGCCCGGTATGGGACCGCTCGCCCCATTCGCTGTGTTCGCCGCGATCGCTGTGAGCCTGCTCAGCCGGGCCCCGCTGTCCGAGCCGGGTCGCGGTTACCGGCATGACCGTCCCGCTCGGTCGCGAGCGTTGTCCCAGCGGTTGTGGCGATTGCCGGGTCTGTCGCCAGGCCGTCGTCGGCGGAGCCCCCGAATCGGCCGTTGCCTCGCCACCGGCTGGCGCCGGCGCTGCCGCCTCGCCCCCGATCACTTGCCCCGCGTCCGGCCCAGGTCCCTCCTCGGGGATGGTATCCTCCGTGCTGCCGGCAAACGGTTCGCAACACGTTTCCAAAGCGAGACGGGCCAAACGCCGAACCCGCTGAGAACGCTCGACGTAGCAGCCGTGGTAGTCCAATTCCCAAGCCAACCGCATCAATTCGCGGTGAACCTCGACGGTGCAGCAACTGTTCCCGCCACAGCACGAGCAGGAGCGAACCCCCAAGTCACGCAGCGCTTTGACGGTCGCGTACCGAACTTCCTCATTGCAGTCCTTGAGATTCTCGGCAAGCGCCTCGGCGACCCCTTCGTAGCACCCGCAGCCGACGGTCGCGAGGTACGCCGCCGCCTTGGCTTTCTGCGCCCCCGCATCCTGTTCCGCCTTGATCTTGGCCGCCGCCTGGACGCTGGGCGGCGCGTCCTCCGACATGTTGGCGGGGTCGGTCAACAACTTCAGTGGCGGTCGCGGCTCCAGCCCCGGAAACCGCGATCCCAACCGAGCGGTGATCCGATCCCGTGCTAAGCGGATCAGCCCGAAGCCGCCCCGAAACAGGTTTGTGATACCGAGAAATTGGGGCAGGGTGGTGCCGCCGGTTGCAGCGGTCGCCGCCGTGGCTGGTGCGGCCGCCCCGATGCCGGCGGGCCGTAGGGGCTGAACGATCGGCGTCGACGAACAACCGGTGACGGCCGAACCCGACAGGGTCACCAGCAGGCAAATCGCAAAAATTGGTAGGCGATTCCGCTTCACAGCCTTAACCCACTCTGCTCGTCATCTCCCTACAAATCATCCCGGCCCACGAGCCCAAAGCCCATGTCGCAACAGCCAAACCGAGCGCCGTTGTTCGGATCTACTCGTTCCATCGGTTGTTAGGCCTGCGCGGCCACACCCTTTTCTAAAACGGAGATCATTCTGATTTTGGTTCAAGCTCGGGCGACCGGCTCGCCGTTGAGGGGCCGGTTCAGGGTGAGCCCCGGTTGGCCCGATCGACCCGCCCCACCAGAACTCCGTTTGGCCGTGGCCGAAATGGCGTGGTCCCCCGCTCCGTTCACTGCAAAACCAACCGGACCGTCGGCAGCGGGCGGTTTCCTTGGGGGACCGTGACATTCTGTTCCTGACGGCGGCGAACGTTGCGGACCAAACCTCGAGCACTCAGGCGGTAATCGCCGGGCGATACGCGATCAAATTGAAAACGACCTTGGCTGTCGGTAATCCGACTGGCCAGTGCCGCGGGCGGGGGATCGGCTTCGGGAGGAAAAAGTTCGACCGTCGCCCCGGCAACGGGGGTCGAACCATGGACCACCACCCCGGCGACCGACTTGGGCTGATTCCGTTCGGCCTCCATCTCGGCCTCGGACCTCAGTTCGATCAACACGGCTTCGGGCCGGGAGGCATTGCCGACCCGGTCGGTCGCTTGCAACAACAAACGGTAACTCCCACGCACCAGCCCTTCGGTCGGAACGCTCGCTGCCCACGTCCCGCCGCCGGTCAGGCCGGCATCCACAGGCGGTGGCTTGTCGGCGAATTGCTCTGTCCCCGGTTTGGCGAAGCCGCAGCGGACGGAAAGCACCCCCGACAGGTCGTCATCGACATTGAGTGAAACCTCGAGCGGTTGCCCCAGGACCGCAACCCGACCCGGCATGATTCGGACCGCGCCCACGCGTGGCGGTTGGCCATCCAGGATCACCTCGACCGGGTCGCTCCAACTGTCTCGCCCTTCCGCCCGCAATTGGGCGAGCAGGTTGACCCGCGTGTCCCGCAAACGCCCGGCTGGGACATCGAGTTGGAAGTCCTCGACAAGCGCGAGCAGGTCGAACGAAGTCGCTTTCGGGTCATTCAGCCAACGGATGTCGACTTGGCGATCGGAACCGAGTCGGAGCGGCTCCTCGTCCCGAAAGACTCGGTCGCGATTCGCATCGACACCGATCAGCAGTTCATCGCGAGGATCGAGGAAGGTACCGACCGGGACATCCACCTGCGCGGTCACGGCGATCGTTTCGAGCGGCGACCGAAACGCCGTGCCGCCCGCCGGGGTAAGGATCTTAAGACGACTCCGCTCCACCCATTCCGGCACGTTCGGCTGTGTCGCGTTGGGGAAAAAACGGAACAAGAAAGCTCGGGGAAAACCGTCGACGTCCAATTCGGTCGTCACCAAACGCCCCTCGTCCGGTGCCACGTCGGCCGTCAGTACCAGGCTCGGTTTCGCCGGATCGAGCCTACCTGAGAGTGTCACGTCGAGCGGACGGGGCGCGTCGTCACCGACCCGGGCCACGATCGGAACGCCCGCCTCGGGCAGCACCGCCGGGTCGCGCGCCTCGATCCGCAAGTTTAACTTTCCGGCTGTCAGATCGTACGCAGCCGAGGCGAGAACGTACCGCCGCGGGCGCTGGGACGAAATCCGGATCAGCCGCAAACCGACCGTGTCGGCTGCGGGGTCCTGAACGACCAGAATCAATCCGTGAGTTACGGAAATACCGGGCGGAGCCGCCGTCTCGTCCGCCGTCTCGTCCGCCTCATCGCCGGCCGCCGACGGTGGCGCGGCGGGCGGAGCGGCGGCGGAATCCGCGTCTGCTTCAGGCTTTTTCGGGGGTGGTGGCAAGATGGTCAGCGGCGTTCCGTCCGCGAGCAGCACCATTTCTTGGGGGGCAACCAGTTCCGCCGTCCCGCCCAGTTGATCTAGCCACTGTTTCGCGGCAGCCGCAGAGACCATCGTATCGGGCGGATCGCCCCGCACCGGCCCCAGCGGTGTCAACAGGCTGACGATTGCCTTGAAATCGTCTTCCCGACGATTGCGGAGAGCCACCTGATACGACGTGATCCGATTGGGATACGGCAGCAGCCGCTCCCCGCTGTCGAGATCCTCGACTCGCGACGCGGCCGCACCGGAAACCAACACCTCAAACGAGCTTCGGTTCGGCAGCAGGATCGTGGTGTCGTGCCGGGTTTGGCCACCAACCGAGATCCCACGCAGGATCACTTTGGTCTGGCGTCCGAAGCCGTCTTTCCGTCGCAAGCGACCGACAACCGTCCGCGACTCGCCCGCATTCAACCGCAAGGTGGGTGGCAAGCCAGCCTGATCGGGACGGTAGGGATAGACCGCTGCCCGGCGATAACGTTCTCGCTGGTCCGGGGCTTCCGCCTTTGGGCCGAATCCGAGCGCCCGCGCGGCTTCCGAGGGGATCGCTTGGGCGGCGGCTGCGTTTTCTCCCTCCGCCGCAGAATCCCCTCCATCGCTGGTGTCACCGCGGAGCCGCACCAACCGTTGATCTTCGGCCGCAACGACCAACGCGTCGAGCCGCTCCTTGAGATCGCTCTCCAAATAAGCGTGTTCCAGACCTTCCGCCTCGACTTCCAGCAGGTCTGGGTCGGAATCGAATACCAACCAAACTTCGGTCTCGGTCGCGCCGCGGTTGACAACGACGAACGGGACCTCACCCTCGGTCTGTTCCGGTCCCAACGGATAGCGATCGGGACCGCTGATCGCGATCGTGGATCCGGCTACGGGTGTCAGCGATGGCTCCAACGGTTCGGCGCCGGCGAGTTCCTGATGATCCCGGATCGCCGTCAGCAGGCCGGGGAGCTCCTCGGGCGAGGCTTCCGCGGCCGCCAACCGATCACGCGCGGCTAACCAGGCCAACTGAAGGAACCGCCGCGAGGCACCGGCCCTCGCGGCCACCTTGGGGGCGTCGAAGGGGGGACCGATCGGCGCCCCGAACAACCTGCCCCAAGCGATGATGCGATCCAAGCTCGACAACCGCCGATCTCGCTGATCGATGTCCCGCAGATCGAACGCCTGGTCGAGCAGCATTTCCAATCGAGTAGGGAATCGATCGCGTTCAACGCTGACGGCCTGACGCAATTCGTCATAGGCAGACAAAAATTGATCCGCCGGGTGAGCCTCGGTCAGCCATTTGCCCCAAGCTTCGGACCGTTCCTGAGGGACCAAGGTTTCCTCCGGCGCGACGCCGAAGTCGGCAAGCGAAAACGCTGCCAACTGCCAGCGAACCCAACCGCGGGCGAATTCCGCTAACACCGCAGCGCGGGCCATGCCGTCGGGGTCTTCCAGAAGGTCGTCTGGGCGCAACCCCCGCAGCGATCTCTGGGCGGCCTCGACCACCTCGGGTAGCGGTTGAGAACGCAGACCCGCGATCTCGATCTCGGACGCTACCGAGATCAGCCGCATCCGGGAAGCCGCCGGAATCAAAGGTGTGTTGAGGAGCGAGCGGAGAAACCAGGCGTCTGACAACCGAATCGGGCCGCTGATCAACCGCTCGACTTCCGTATCCTCCGCAAAGTGAATGAACCGCGCCCGAACCCGTGCTAACCCGTCCGCGGTCCCCCGGAGATCGCCAAACGCCGGCCGGGGGTCGAGCCGAATTCGCCGGGCGTCCGTCAACACCTCAAACAGCTCAGCGATTTCTTGTGTTGTCGGAAACGGCTGCTCCGGGTGCTCCAGGCCCTGAACATGCATCGCGAAGCAATAAGGCATGGCGGCCAGCAGCTCATTGGTGAGCGTGTCGATCCGATTGGTCTGTTCGACGACGGCCAAGACGCCGTCGTACCGCCGCAGGGCGTCTGCGAACCGATCTTCGGCCGCAGACCGCCAATCGGCCCGAATCCGATCGATGAACTCGCGTTCTCCCGCGCGACGTGCCCGGTCCGCGGCGAGCAGATCGTTCTGCCATGGTCGCTTCGTCGACACGGCAACCGCAGCGCGTTCTCCCTCCCAGACCACCTGCAACCATCGCCGGTAAAGCGGCCAGTCCGCCTGAGACAAACCGGGAAAGTGGACCAGCGGACGCCACTCGGCGAACGTTTCGATCCCCAGCGGCAGGGCCTCCTCGTACCATTTGGAAAACTCCTCGTAGCCGCCGTCGCGAATCAAGCCGGGATACCGCGCCAATTGCTTTCGAACGGCCTGATCGAACCGCTGCTGAAAACCGTCGCTGGCGATCAACAACGCGAGCGAATGAACTCTCCGCGGCGTCTTGAACGTGGGGCGTCGCTCGACGAAACCTTGGACCAACGAGGGACTACTTCCCGATCGGCTTGAGACGGCCGATGCGGCACTCTCACTTCCCAAATCAGACTTGCCCGAGGGTACCAACTGCCCCATCGGCAGCAGCTCTTCTTCCAGCAACCTTAACAACGGCCGGGTGTCGAAAGTCCAACCGGATCGGATGGCCTGATCGACCGCCAACAACCGGGTTTGGTAGGCCCACCAAAGATCCGGCGCGTAGTCGATCGGCCGCAAATTGACGCCGCGACGTTCCAACAAGCGATCGTGGATCGACCAGGCGAGAGCGAGGCGATCGAGCAAGTCGGACTGTTTCGCGGGGTCGATCGGAAAGCCATCAGAATCTGCCGCGTCGACTGGCGAAGCCGTGCTTCGGGGTGCCGTCGCGGGACCACCACCGGTTTCCCGACCCCCGCTCGCCTCATCGCCACTCCCGTCGCCAACGGCCGAAGCCGGCTCGGCGTTCGCCGCTGCCTGACCGCTCTGGGCACCCGTTTTTGCGGCCGCATCGGAACCGGTTGAAGGCCCACCACCGGCCGCCCCGTCCGCTGCCTGTGTCCCCGCTCCTTGGAGCGACGCACCGACTGCCCCGCCCGGAGGGATGCGAGCCTTCCCCAGTTGCTCGCGAAGTTGGTCGGAGACCGGCACCATGCGGTTGGCAACGCCGCCTTCGAACACCCCCTGCCAACGGCTTGCCGGGTCGCTCGCCTGAGCATCCGCGATGCTCGCTTCCAAATCCCGTTCGGCACCGCCCGGGCCACTCATGGCTGCGATCACCGGCAACAGAGGCACGTCGCCATCCCGCCGTGTGGGTCGCCCGCCACCCCAGTGCAACTGGGGCGTTTGGGAGCCATGCCCGTCGGTCAACCACTCCGCCCATTGCGACACGGTCGTGCGGACGTAGAGCAAAATTTCGGTGATCGTGATCACGTTGTCTCGATCCAGATCCGCCTCGCCCTGAAGTCCTCTCGCGACGAAATAGCCGAATACCGTCCGTCGCAACGCCATCGACTGATGGGTCTGTTCCAAAGGCGAATGGGAAACCAAGACCCACAACTCGGGGTCCGCGGTTTGGACGACCAGTTCGGCTACCTGCTGCCCAAAGGTGCTGGGCAGCAGCAAACCGTCCGCTTGGGTCAGTGGCGAGGTCAGATCCAGGATCAACAGTTTCGTGGCCCCCGGCAGGCTCCGGACGCGCTGCAACAAATGCGAGACCGCCAACTCGTCCACGGCGCCGGTCAGCCCAGACGGCCGGATCGCCGGGCCGTTATCCCCGAGTATCTGATGGGCCGCGACGTAGACCAGCACCGCGTCGGAATCGGCAACCCGCTCGAAATCGAGTCCCGTCGCCATGCCTGGTGAGCCGATCTGAGCAGGGGTCCGTAGCGGCAGCACTCCGGCCTGACCCCGTTCGCGATACAAGGTCGGCTTCAACGGACTCAGGTGAGCGTATTGTTCCAACGCGAAGGGGGGCGGCACGACGGCTTGCCGAGGGTCACCACCGGCCACGGCATAAACCAAGTGGGTGTTGGGATGCCGAAGCGGCGCCATCAACGCGATCAGGTACAGCCCGAGCAGCGAGATCAGAGCGACCAGCAACAGGTTGCGTTTCAACCGTCGATTGCGATTTCGGGCGTTTCCGCGGAGATCCCGCCAGCCCGGATTGATGGTCATCGCTCCGCCCCGCGTTCACTCTCGAACAGCACCAATTCGCCGGATTCCAAAGCATCCGCGTCTCGCATGAATGCTTGAAACCGGAGCGCAGCCTGATCCGTCCCATCGTCCACATCGCCGTGCCGAACGGACAACATCAAGGCACCGGCAACCGCTCGACTGAACAACGTCATCTCAGGCGGCACGGGTTCGGGTGACGTCGCCGGCGCGAGGCTCTCACCGCACCAAAAGGTGGCCATCGCCAACCAGCCACCAGGCCCCCCGCGATCGGCCTGAATCGCGGCCGCCTCCGCCCGGCGACAACCGGCTTGGTCGGGCGATTGAACCCAGGCTCCCGCCACTCGCCAGGCATTCGCTTGAGCAGCCTCCATTTGACCGGCGTAAATCGTCCCGACTTCATGGCAGCCCCAAGCCACCGCGGCTCGCTTGCCGAGGGTAAATGCCCGGGTCTGGAAGGCTTGCATGTAGTCACCCGACGCCGCCAGACCCGAGCAAAAGTCGGCCAGACTCGAAGCGGTTTTCGCGATTTCGGGAGCCCGGTTGCCGAGCTTCAGGTAGCCACAGAGGGCCGAGACCGTCATCGCGGCGGCGGCCGTTGCCACCGCATCTTTGTACAACGGCCGCAGGCCCCCCTCGGCACCCGCCATGGCACCCTCCAGCCGCACCAAAAACTCCGTCTGACCGGCCCGCACCCGGTCGCCGTCGATCAGGTCCTGGCGCGCAGCAGGCTTGGAATTGACAAACGTTTCCGCAGTCCCCAGCGCGTAAAGGATGCAGCGTTGGAGCCGACAATCGACCATGAAGTGAAAATCGGCCATCGTCGGGTCCGCGGCAAAACAGAAATCGGCCCACTCGGTCTGCCCGAACCGGGCCACCAAACCTTCCTGCAAATGCACCCGACGACCTAACTCCGGACCCTCGATGATTTCCAATCGCACACGCACTGCAAGCATCCCCTCCTAGTTGATCATCACAATACCGCCCTTGACGGTGGTCATCGCCTGGCCCTGCAAGGTCGCGTTGACCCCTTTCGCTTCCACCGATAGTCCGCCGTCGATCGACACCCCCATGCTCGCTTTGACCTCGGCGTTCATCCCCCCGTCGATCGCGACCTTCGAGGTGCCCGTCAATTCGATCGTATTCGCCGTCAGCTTGATCGCGCTGGGGGTGATCTCGATGCTGCTGCCACCGACCTTGAGCAAGATTTTTTGGGCCGCCTCGATCGTGCAACTGCCGGCGGTCACGTCGATCGTGTGGTCGCCCTGGGAAACGGTCAGATTGGCGTTCCCTTTCGAAACGGTCGTGACCTGGTTCCCCTCGTCGACCGTCAGTTCACTATTGCCTCGGATCTGCTCCGTCCGCTTCCCTTGGGAGACGGTCAACGACGCATCCCCCGTATCGATCTGCACGACCAAGTTGCCCGTTTTGATTTGCAACTTATCGTTCCCCTGGTCCAGGGTGACCGTACGGTTGTTGTAGATGTCGATCGTTTGATCACCGTCCTCCTTCTTTACGAAGCCGACCTTGAGGGTGTCGTTGTTCTCGACCACTCGGTTGAAATCACGCTCGGCGTGAAAATAAATCTCCTCCTCGTCTTTTTTGTCCTCGAAACGGAGTTCGTTGAAATTCTCCTCCGTCCCTTCCTTCGTGCTCCGCGTCTTGATGCCGCTCTGGGTCATGTTGGCCGGCAAGGCGTAGGGCGGCATCTGATCGGCGTTGTAGAGGCTGCCGGTGACCAACGGCCGATCCGGGTCACCTTCGAGAAACTGCACGATCACCTCTTGGCCGATCCGCGGCAGGAACCAACTGCCCCACTGCGCCCCGGCCCACCCTTGCGCCACGCGCAACCAACAACTGCTGTTTTCGTCCGTTTGACCCTCGCGGTCCCAGTGAAACTGCACCCGCACTCGACCGTATTCATCGGTCCAGATCTCCTCACCCGCTTTACCAACCACCATCGCCGTGTGCGGACCACCGACCACCGGTCGCGGCGTCCTCCGTGGCGGACGAAACGCCTTGGTGGACGGGATCGCCTCGAACCCGATCTGGAACTTTCTCGTCGCCCCATCGCGGTTTCCTTGGCTCAGTTCCGGTTCGTCCAGACCGACCTCATCAAAAACCAGCTCGCTGCTGGTGACGAGGTATTTGATCCGGTCGGCCGATCGCGGAAAGGTCACCAAGGTGAACAAGCCGCCGGCCGCCAAACCGAACACATTGCCCTCGCCCTGACACAACTGGGCGTCTCGCTGCAGTTCTTCCCGACGCAATCGTGCGTAGGTTTGGCCCGTATCGACCTCGATGTATTTGCCGGGGTAGTCGTAAACCTCGCCCTGCTCCAGATCGTAGTTGGCCAATTCCTGAGACCGGGCCTCCAACGCGGCCCGGGGATTCTTGAAGTCGTAATCGTTGAGGACCGTCGTACCACTGGTCACACGACCCGATGGAGAAAACGACCACAGGCATTCCACCGTCTGAGACGGAATGGCTTGGGGAAAACACCGCAAGTCGGCGTTCCCCGCAATGGGATTGTGGGCACTGCTGGAATCGACCAACACCATCTCGTGTTGGGTCGCGGAATGGACGAAGAAGTAATAGATTCCTTCCTGCTCCAACAACCGGCTGACGAAGTCGAACGCCGATTCGCGGTACTGCACGCAGTAATCGAGTTTCGCGTAAGTTTCGGTCAACTCGTCGCGGACCACGACGTCCCCCGCCGACAGGACCTGCTTGACGATCTCGGGGATCGACAGGTCCTGGAAAATCCGACAATCCCGCGACTGCTTCAACAGCCACCACTGCGGGCGGACGACCACATGGAACACCGGGTGACCGCGGTACTGTCCGGCCACCGACACGCGGGTCACGACCCCGTTGAAGAATCGTTTGGTCGAATTCGCGTCCGTCAAGGTCAACGAGATCGCTTGGCCCAACAGTTGGTCGAAGTCGAGATCGACCTTCTCGGTAAGCAGATGGTATTCGTGTCGAAACGGCTCCCCCAAACGGTCGCGAGCGACCAGTTTGGCGAGTAAAAACCTCACACCCGAAAGGGGTGTGACCAACTGGTAACTAGCCGCCACGGCAGACTCCTGTGGGTAAAAGCTAGGCGGGGTAAATCGCTCATCCCCGGAGTTTCTTCATCAGCAACTTCTTTTGCACCCGGACGTCCGAACTCGGTTTTTGGGGCCGATCGGAACGGACGGGAGCCCCTTGGGCTGGCCCCCCCGAAGGGGCCTGGCGCTGCGGCGCCCCGCCGCGTTTCGCAGCTCCTTCTGGTCCCACCTCGGCCTGCGTCTGGCCAGCCGCGGCGGCACCCTGTCGCTGTTTGCCCCCTTTGCCGAACAGGTCGCGCATCGCGCCGGCCCCTTCTCCGATCCCCTGCTTGGTACCCTCGGCTCGGTCCTCCATTTCGATGAGCGACCCCTTGAATCGCAAAACCGAAGAAGCCTCACGTTGCAAAAACCCGAGCCCCGGCACACGACTCACCCGTAACAGGAATTTGTACAGCTTATCGAGCACATGAAGCATGGCATCACCTCAAACGGATCAGGGATCGATCGAATACGGTCGAAAGCCGCCGGGCCTCTCGTCTGGGCAACCGGACGGCCGATCGCGGGCTCTGACAGGTCGCCACAGCGGGGCCGGCGATTGGCACTCAGAGGTCCGCCAACAGGGCAGCCAATTCGGGGTCCATCCCGTCCGAATCGTCATCATCCGAATCGAGATCCGGAGCATCCTCGCCGCCGGAATCGGCCGAATCGTCATCGGAAGACAAGGAGCCCAGCAAGCTGTCCAAGTCCAGATCATCGGCACCCGAATCGTCGTCGGAATCGCCCGAGGAAGACAACAGGCTATCGAGATCGCCGGAATCGCTCGACGAATCGTCGTCAGAACCTTCATCCGAAGAAAATGAGAACGGATCGGAATCGTCATCGTCAGATTCCCCGAATGACGAGGCCCCGTAAGGGTCGTCATCGTCGTCCGAATCATGTCGGAGGTCATCGACCGGCTTGGAGGATGAAGTCGCCCGCGACGCGGCAGTCGGTTGAATCGGTTCCGCGACCGTCGTGCTCTCGGGCCAACACCCCGCCAATTCGACGCCCGCCAAACTGTTCACGCCACCCAACCGAACAACCGTCTGACCCTTCAACGAGAGCACCGGCATGTATCCCCAACCGCGCACCGTTTCCGCCAACTTGTGAGACAGCAACCGGTCGGTGCAGGGCAGGGCGATCTGATCCCCATCCTGGTCGGTCCAAAAATGGTAGGGCATCTCATCGAACGACAGGACCGAACCGATCCGCATCTTCGCCATCCCTTGCCGGCTAAAGGCCTGCCCGAGCGCCAACCCCACCAACAGCACACCGTTGCCCCAAAGCATCCCCGAGACTCCCGTTTGGGGGGTGAACTCTTCAAAGGCAAATTGGTCAATCGGGTCGCTTTTCTTTCCGTATGGCAACCGCAGCAGGAATTGGGGAACCGTCAAGCCGAGGTACTTTGATTCGGGCAACCCCCGCAGGCTCGACCAAGCTTCGATCACGTCCGGCGGCAGGTCGTCATCCCGCTTCTTGTCCAAGCAGCTCTTGTCGATCGAAGCGACGAACGGCGCGTTCGCGGCCGCCGCGATCTTGGCCATTCGTCCAAGAAGTTCGGCATGGGGCCTCGTTTCCTCGAAGGCGTAGTAGCCGAGGATCGCGGCCAAGGGCCCCTGCGAAGCGTCCAACGCGGGCTGCTCCACCAACAGGCGATGCAGCCCCGTGGCCTCCAGGTCATCATCGCCGCTGAGATCCGCAGCCAACTCTTCGGCCGAAATGTCGTACAGGATGATTTGCAATGAACGGCTCGTCTCCAACCGTCGCACCAACAGGTCGACCCCCCGCCAGATCGATTCGAGCGATTGGAACTCGCTCTGCTGCAACACCGACCGCATCGCCGCCGAGAGGCTCTCGTCAACCGCCGCGATCAGCCGCTCTTGATCCGGATCGGCTTCACGACTGACATAAGGCGTCACCCAGTCCTTGATCCACTCGTCCACCTCGAATGCATCGTGGCTGGTAGATGCCGGGGCACCAACCAGCTTACCGAAATCGCTTAATTTGCCGCCGGGCATTCGCGTCGCCCGACTGGGGCGTTTCCGCCGCCGGGGCCTCCGCGTCGCCTCGCCATCATCCGCCCACCCGCGAACCTCCGCTGCCGCCGACTTAAACGTCCGGTCGTTGCGGAGACGATCGCGTAGCGAGGCCAATTCTTCAAACAGCTCCAACTTGTCGTACAGTTCGTCGGGGTGGAAATCGTCGAGCGACCCGATTTCCAACTCGACCGTTTGGGCTTCGGCCCCGCCATCCAGCGGCAACGGGATCTTGATCCCGAGTCGCTCGATGACGTCGTCCAGATTGTCGACGTCCACCCGCAGCGGCTTTCGCTTGGCAAGCTCGTCCGACGAACCGACAGTTCCGGTCAAAGCTCGACCGGAGAAATCGCCAACCAGCGCGATCCGAAAGGGCAGCCCGTCCGCACGCGACTTGGAACCCACCGTCGATCGCAACCGGCCAAAATTGAACTCAAGGTTCATGCAGGACTCCGTGAGAAAGGACAAGCTCCTCGTCAATAATTCGGCCCCAGCTCGACTTTTCGCGTGTCGATCGGCCGAATTCCGCTCAAGAACAAGCTAACGATCACTAGCTTGTCCGGAATCGACGTCGTTGGCCAGCCCGCAATTTTGACGAAAAGTTGGATTATGAGGGCAATGCGGTCGATTCCTAATCTGACAGTTTGCCGCCGGGGCCGGTTACGGGCCCACACGCCTACCGCGAACCTTCCGGCCCGGACCCCTCAGATGGGGCCGATCCGCGAGACAACCCATGGCGGTCGTTCCCTGGAGGCCGCCAAGACGCCGGTCCGCTGAGATTTTGCCGCGGCTGCCCATGATGCGATTCCGCCAACCGAAGTCGCGATCTCTACTGAGCGATCACCGAACCGCATTGATGCTATTGGTCCTCGTTGGCGCCGACATCACGCGGGCTGACGAGCGGGGTCTCTTCGCCGAACGAGCCCTGGTCTCCGGGCAGGAGCCGATCGTGACCGAACCGGTCGCGGAGAACCCCGCCCCCCCGGCAGTGGCAACCCTGAGCCTTCCGAACGCCCGTGATCTGCTAGCCGCACCGTCCGCCGCTCGCCCCCAAGTGGAGCTGAATTACGCAACGACGGAACCGGCTCACACCACCGGCAGACGCCGGAGCATGTTCCTATCTCGGCAACGATCGGCCCAGCCGGACGAACCCTCGGCGACCGGGTTGCCGGGAGATAGGTCCGCGACGAACGGGCCTGCAACGAACGGGCAAGGCTTCTGGGATACCCTGTTTCAGGCCCCCGAATTCCAGGTTTCTCGGCAAACGACGGAACGGCTGCCGACCCCGCAACCGGAAGCGGCAACACCACTACCACCGCCCCCGCAACCGCCACTCATCCCGTCGCTGGACGTTAGCCCTCCGCGCCAAACCGCTCCGGGGGCTGCGGGCCTGGGGGAGCCAGCTCACCTCGGCGCAGTTAGCGAGGGCGGTAGCGAGGCGTTCCGCACCGCGCCGGATCCGCTCCTGCCAAAACCCGACGGAGCCATGCCAGGCGGGATGCAGCGACTACTCGAATCGGACGAGGAACCCGATTTTTGCTTGTTCGATGAGCCCCTCCCGCCGGAGTCGCTCCCATTTGACCTCGATGCGATCGCAGACGACATTTGGGATCCTGAGCGATCGATCCTTGATGAGCGACACCAGCAACCAGGCCTGCCCGCGGCGTACTCCTCCAACAACCGATTTAGGAACGCGTATGGGCGATTGGGTGACAGCTTTCGCCGGATCGCCCAGTCCCGCCAGCGGCTCGATTCGGGCATGGGCCTGCTCTGGGTTCGCCACGCGCCGATGGTGCTCGACACGACCGAACCCCGAAACCAATTCCGAATCCGTGGCGATCTGGGATTCGGGATGCAATTTCCCGACCGAAGCGAATACTACCGGGCCGCGCCTCCGCTGGGACCGGATTACCTCGGGTCGATCGACACGCGCTCCTTGGCGTTCATGTTCGAAGTCGGCGGCGAGGCCCTGTCGGTACAAACCGAGATCCCGGTGCAAGGCTACTCGGCCGAGTTCGGGGAGGGGCACTCTGCGGTCGGCGACATTCGGATCACCCAAAAGCTGCGGTTATTCAACGCCGACGAATACCAGGTGACCCAAATGCTTCGGGTCCATACCCCTACCGGAAATCGGGCGATCGGCGCCGGCACGGGGCACGTCTCGATGGAACCGGGAGCCCTGTTGCGCTACAAACTGAATGACTGGACCTACTTTCACAGCGAGTTCAAATACCTGCTGCCGATCGGCGGCAACCCCGACTTCGCAGGAGACGTGCTGACCTACGGCTTCGGCCTCAGCACCGTCTGGTACGAAAGCTTGGACAGCGCCGTGATGCCCACGCTGGAACTCCAGAGCATCAATTTCCTGACCGGCGGAAAAACCGGCCTGGATGGGGACTTTGCCGTCGACAGTGAAGCGACCGCGTTGTTGGTACCAGGCATCGTTTGGGCGCGAGATTCGGGCGGTGACCTCGGGGCGTTCGAACTGGGGGCCGGTTTGGGAATGGCGATCGGCCGGCAAAAACACTACGAGACCCTACTGCGAATCGAACTCCGTCTGACCCGCTGAGCCCCCCGCCTTCCGACCGATCATCGCTACCGCCCAGCCGTGAAGCCGCGATCGGTCCGGCAGAGTTCGTTTGTAGACGGGTTCTCGCCGCCCGAGGAACAGCCGCAACCTCAGCAGCCGTCGCCAAGATCGCCCCGCTGCGACACCCTCGTGAAAAAAAACCCGAAAGTTCTCAAGCAAAAACTGGCGTTGCCTGAAAACGAATCGCATAATAACGCCCGAAACGTCCCAGCCTGACCGTAGCGATCCCGACGACCACGATGCCTGCCCATGCCTTCGATCGACCTGACCGAGCTGCTGAGTCCGATTTCGGCCGATTCGCCATCCGGTAGCGACCTGGAATACGACCCGGCGTTTGCGGAGATGGAACAGGCCGCGGCGGGGAAGCCTGAACAGCAGATGGGCAATTCGGTGGTTGAGGCCGAGGAACCGGATTGGCGGTTGGTGGGCCGCAACGCCCTGAAACTGCTCAAACGCACCAAGGATTTACGGGTCAGCATTTACCTCGGTCAAGCCAGCCTGCGAACCGACGGCTGGGCCTCGTTTCGGGACGCGCTGCAATTGACCGATCGTCTGACCCAAGATTTCTGGGAAACGCTTCACCCACAACTCGACGAAGACGATGACAACGACCCGACGGCACGGGTCAATGCGATCATGACGCTCACCAACCCCGGACTGCTGCGGGCCATGGAAACGACGCCTTTGGTGTCGTTGCCGCTGTTGGGTTCGGTCACGTGGGCGGACGTCAAGCCGGCGGGTGAAGGGACCGAATCGCACTCGATCGCCGCCGAGCAGGAGGCGATCGTGAAGCAGGCTTCTGCGGAATCGCTCACCGCCCAGCGCGACGTCATCCATGAAGCTTTGGAGGCCTGTCAATCACTAGAGTCATTCGTCACGAGCCAGGTCGGCGCCGCCCAAGCCCCCAACCTGCAGCCGACCCGTGACTTGCTCAAGCGGATCGACAACCAGATGCAGCGTTGGGTCGAACAGGGTGACAGCGAAGCGGCTGCTGAGGACGATACCGAGGGCGGCGCGGAAGGGGCGGACACGTGGTCCGGTGATGACGGGGGTGAAACGGCGTCCTTCGGCGACGAACGACCGAGCGGGCTGGCGGTGGGCAGCGGGGCCAACCGCCAGCGAAGTTCCGGTGGGCCGATCGGCTCCCGTCGGGACGTGATCGCCTCGATCGATGCGATCCTGGAATACTATCGGCAGCACGAGCCCTCCAGCCCGCTGCCGCTGCTGCTATTGCGGGCCCGCCGTATGGCCGGGATGTCGTTCATGGAAGTCCTACAGGAAATGATCCCCGAAGGACTCGGGACGGCGTGCGCGATCGGTGGCGTCGCCGCCGAAGATTTGGCCTCCTTTTCGGGCGGCCCATCCGGACCGCCCGCGATCACTGCCAAGCCCGCAGTCGCCAAGCCACCGGCCGCCTCCCCACCACCGCCACCAACGCCAGCCGCCGCTCCGGCCACGGACGAAGATGACGATTTTTTTAGTTGACACTTTTTTCTAGCGGTCCATCAGCTATGCTAACGCCGCGTGGCTTTTCAAACCGACAAATCTCTGCGATTCACCCTTTCACTAGCACCGGAGCCCCGCTGTGGCTAAAGCGAGTTCACAAAAATTCATCGCCCGCAACCGGGCCCCACGCGTGCAAATTGAATACGATGTCGAGGTTTACGGCTCGCAGAAAAAGGTCCAACTGCCGTTCGTGATGGGGATCTTTTCGGACCTGTCGGGGAATCCGGTCGAGAAGTTGCCGCCGGTGGCCGATCGCAAGTTTCTCGAAATCGATGTCGACAATTTCGATGACCGACTCAAGTCGATGAAGCCACGGGTCGCCTTCCGTGTGCCCAACACGCTGACGGGCGAAGGGAACCTGAGCATCGACCTGTCGTTCGAATCGATGGACGACTTTTCCCCCGGGGCGATCGCTCGCAAGGTCGAACCGCTTCGAAAACTGCTTGAGACCCGCACGCAATTATCCAACCTGATCACCTACATGGACGGCAAATCGGGTGCCGAGGAACTGCTGACGCAGGTCCTGGACGACCCCACCTTGCTCAAGTCGCTCGCCGAAGCGCCCAAGCCGGCGGACGAGGGCTAAGTCGATCGGCCGGCGTTCCGATTCTTCCATTCCCGTTCATGGTTCGTCCCGAACCGATCCACCAAGGAACCCAGCATGTCTTCCGATGCCTCCCCCGAACCGATCGAATCCGTGGCCGTCGGCACTTCTGGAACCAGCGAATTCGAGTCGCTGCTAACCAAAGAGTTCCGACCCAAGTCGGACGAGACCAGCCAAGCGATTAAAAGTGCCGTCAAAACGTTGGCGGCCCAGGTTTTGGAAGGGGCGTCGGTCATTTCCGGCGACGCGCTCGCCTCGATCGAGGGGATCATTGCCGAGATCGATCGCAAGCTCAGCGAACAGGTCAACGAAGTCCTCCACAACCCCGATTTCCAGCAATTGGAATCGGCCTGGCGGGGTTTGCATTATCTCGTGAACAACACGGAGACCGGCGAAATGCTGAAACTCCGCGTGATGAACATTTCCAAAAATGAGCTCGGCAAGACGCTCAAGAAGTTCAAAGGTACCGCTTGGGACCAAAGCCCGATCTTTAAAAAGATTTATGAAGAGGAATTTGGTCAATTCGGCGGCATGCCGTATGGTTGCTTGGTCGGTGACTATTACTTCGACCACAGCCCCCCGGACGTCGCTTTGCTGCAAGAGATGGAGGGGATCGCTTCGTCAGCTCACGCGCCGTTTATCACCGGCGTGGCGCCGACGACGATGCAGTTCGATTCTTGGCAGGAACTCAGCAACCCGCGCGACCTGACCAAGATTTTTGAGACGCCGGAATATGCCCCTTGGCGAAGCCTTCGCGAATCGGAAGACTCGCGATACCTAGGCCTGTGCATGCCGAGATTTCTGGCGCGGCTGCCGTATGGTGCGAAGACGAGCCCGGTCGAGGACTTCGCCTTCGAAGAGGACGTTGCCAACGCGGACCACAACCGATACACCTGGGCCAATGCCGCCTACGCGATGGCGGCCAACATCAACCGGGCGTTCGGCTTGTACGGTTGGTGTACCCAGATCCGTGGTGTCGAATCGGGCGGGGCGGTGGAAAACCTTCCCTGTCACGCGTTCCCGACCGATGACGGCGGGGTCGACATGAAGTGCCCGACGGAAATTGCGATCAGCGACCGCCGCGAAGCCGAATTGGCGAAGAACGGCTTCTTGCCCTTGATCCACCGCAAGAACTCCGATTTAGCCGCGTTCATCGGTGCCCAGTCGTTGCAGAAACCGGTCGAGTACGAAGACCCCGACGCCACGGCCAACGCCAACCTGGCGGCTAGGCTTCCCTACCTGTTCGCGACCTGTCGATTCGCCCACTACCTCAAGTGCATGGTCCGGGACAAGATCGGCAGCACGATGACACGAGATTCGATGCAGACCTGGTTGAACAATTGGATCAACCAGTACGTCGAGCCCAATCCCGACAGCGCCAGTGAAGCCGCGAAGGCGATGCGACCGCTGGCCGCGGCCGAGGTGGTTGTCGAAGAGGACGAGAGCAACCCGGGCTACTACCGTTCCAAGTTTTTCCTCAGGCCGCACTACCAACTCGAAGGGCTGACCGTATCGCTGCGACTGGTTTCTAAGCTGCCATCCGGCAAGTCTTAGACGAACGCTTGCGTCGTATTTCGAACCGCATAACAGACATCCGTTGGCCGCTCCACATTTCTTCACTTGCTACAGGGCGCTATCATGATTTTGGTCCACATCGAAGGTGTTAAAGGCGATTCGAAAATCGCAGGCTACGCCGAAAAGGATTGGTTTTCCGTCGACAGCTTCTCGTTTCAGGTAGTGCGGGACACCAAAGAAAGCGCGAAGGCGGGCACGGACGACATCACCATCGGGGTCGGCTTGCTTGAAGTTTGCGAGTTCGACAAGTCGACGGACATCGGGACGTCGACCTTGATGCAGTACTCGATCTCCGGCGGGCCGCTGCCGTATGCGGAGATCCACTTTGTTCAAACCAAGGAAGACAAGTCGGGTAAGCAGGCGGTGTTTCCCTACTTGATGTTTAAACTGGAGCCGTGCTTCATCAAGAGCTGGAAGATCAGCGGCAGTGAAGACGGCCGGCCCACCGAGAACGTCGGCCTGTGGTATCAGCGGATCGCGCTGAGCTACCGCGCGTACAGCCGCGACGCGACGGGCAATTACGTCTACTCTGCCGGTCATGACACCGGCTGGGACCAAACGCTCAACTCGCCTTGGTCGACCAAACTTACGATTCCGGGTGGCTGATGATCATCTTGGCTCGCGTTACGAACGTCTTACAGAATCAACAATCTCGACTCAAGGGTTACGAACTGGGTTGGTTTCTGTTGGATAAGCTCGAGTACAAGATCACGGGCCCAGAAAGAGCACCCATCGCAAAAGGCGGATCTGGGGCTGATGACGGGTCTGGGGCTGGTGGCGGCGCGATGAGCTTGGGCGGTGGCAAGTTCGAGACGTTGAAATTCACGAAGGTGGTCAACGGCGCCACTCCGATCTTGATGTTCAAAACCTGCAAAGGCGAGCTCATCAAAAAGCTCGAGGTTCAGGTAGTTGAAACGAGGGATTTGGGGCCGGGGCAGGGCGATAACAAGGTTCACCAGGTGCAGAACTACCCGGTGTTGTTGCTGCGATTCGAAAACCTCACGATCACGAGTTGGGACATCGAGATCGAAGTCGGATCGATGGTGGAGAAAGTCGAGTTTCGGTATCGCAAGGTCGCATGCGAGTATCGCAAACTCGACGTTCGCGATGGCGAGGGTGTTTATGATAAACAAGTCGGCGCAGATGGTAAGGTCACGTGGAACAAAGTGGGCTCCCGCATAACGGACTATAACAGGGCCGCATCATTAGGCTGGGAGATAGAGGACGATCAAGGCAAGGAAGTGGCCGGCAAGCCATGGGATTATAAATTCATAGTTCGTGGCGACGTCTGAACGGGCGACGTCCACGGACAATCTCGGCTGCGACGGCGGCCAGCGAGTGAGCGCGGTCTACCCTCGCCCGCGACTTGCCTGTCCACCTGTCGGTCGGCCGTCGACAGGTGGACTTTTTTCGTAGCGGTCGGGTGAGCGAAATTATGGTGGCAACCGAAGCGTTACGCAGGGGCGATTTGAAAACTGCCCTCGCCGAGTTGCAGGACGAAGTTCGCGCCCGCCCGCAGGACCCTGCCAGTCGGGTGTTTTTGTTCCAACTGCTGGCCGTGCTAGGCGATTGGGACCGGGCGTTGAAGCAACTCAGCGTCTGCACCCAGCTCGATCCCGCGACGGAAATCATGTCTCAGGCCTACAGCCAGACGATCCGTTGTGAGATTTTGCGCAGTCAGGTCTTCGCGGGCACCCGCACGCCGATGATCTTGGGTGAGCCGCCCGCGTGGGTCGCCCTGTTGCTCCAATCACTCGCCTCGCGATCCGCCGGCAAACAGGACGAGGCCGATCGGCTTCGTGACCAGGCGTTCGAAGACGCGCCGTCCGGGTCGGGTACCCTCCGCTGGCGAACGGCGGGAACGGGTGCCGAAGAAACCGTCGCCGCCGCCCCGTTCGAGTGGCTGGCGGACGCCGACCCCCGGTTGGGTCCGATTCTCGAGGCGATCATTGACGGACGCTATTACTGGGTCCCCTGCCAACACCTGCAAGCGGTTCGCTTGGAACCTCCCACCGACCTGCGTGACCTGGTTTGGCTACCGGCTCAATTCACGATTGTGGGGGGCGGACAGCAACTCGGCTTCATTCCGACGCGCTACCCGGGATCGGAAACCTCTCAGGACGACGCGATCCGATTGTCCCGTAAGACCGAATGGGTCGGCGAGGAACCCGGGGGGGCTGTGGGGTTGGGGCAGCGATTGATCGCGACGGATCAGAACGAGTATCCGCTACTCGATATCCGCGAGATCCAGTGGGCATCAGCCGACCAGCATGGCGCCACCGCCGATTCGTCGGATATGACTCGGGTGAGCGGAGACCCATCCTGACATGGCTGAACTCACCAACCGGGAACGGTTGCAGCCATCGCTGCTGGAACGTCTCACCGACAACGAACCGCGGAACCAGCAGGAGTCCCGAGAGCAACGCGTTTTGTCGATCGATGCCCTGCGAGTTTCGGTGCTCCGTGACCTCGAATGGCTGCTGAACACCGAACACCTCGCGTCGGTGGTCGATTTGAGCCCCTACCCTTACGTCAGCGATTCGGTGCTGAATTTCGGTCGCGTGTCCCTTTCTGGCAAAGCCGGATCGTCGTTACCGATGGAAGTGGTCCGCGAACAGATCCGTCGCTCGATCCTTCGGTTCGAACCTCGCATCCTGCCCGAAACCTTAGAAGTTCGAGCCTTTTATCATGGCGACGAAGATGAGATAGGCAATCGCCTTGAATTTCAGATCCGAGGCCAACTCTGGGCGCAACCGTTGCCATTGAGCCTGTTCTTACGAACCGAAGTCGACCTCGAAAGTGGTTCCATCGGACTGTATGAGGAGTGAGCGATGGACGCTAGGATGCTGCACTACTACAACCGTGAACTTCAGGTCATTCGTGAACTCGGCGCCGAGTTCGCGAAGCAGTACCCCAAGGTTGCCGGGCGGTTGTCGCTGGACGAGTTCGAGTGCGTCGACCCCTACGTCGAGCGGTTGTTAGAAGGCTTCGCCTTCCTCACCGCCCGCGTCCGCATCAAGCTCGACGCGGAACATGCGGAGTTGACGCAACACCTGCTCGACGTCGTCTACCCGAACTATTTGGCCCCCCTTCCGTCGATGGTGGTCGCGCGGATGACGCCCGACATGCGTCAAAGCTCGCTGCTCGAAGGCCAACTCGTCCCCCGCCAGACGGTGCTGCGGGGCCGGATGGGCAAGGGTGACCAGACGGCGTGCGAGTACCGCACGGCTCACGAAGTGGTCCTATGGCCGCTGGAATTAGCGGACGCGGGCTATTTCAGCCGGTCGGCGGCCGCGATCGATTTGCCATCCCAGGTCCGCAACGTCAAGGCGACGATCCGCCTGACGCTCTCCACCGGTGGGATTCCGCTGCGCAAATTGGACATGGATGAGTTGCCGATTTGGATCTGCGGCAACGAACAACTGCCGATGTCGCTCTACGAACAGTTGCTCGCGGACACCCGTGCGATCGTAGTCCGTCCGGTGGGTACGACCGGGTCGCGACAGACGGTCCTGCCGGCCGGAAACCTTACGGCGGACGGATTTGCCGGAGCGGACGCCCTGCTGCCACAAGCTTCCCAATCGTTTCAAGGCTATCGGTTGGTGCAGGAGTATTTCGCATTTCCTCAGCGATTCATGTTCGTCAGGCTGAAAGGCCTTCGGCAAGCCCTGGCCGATTCGGATGCCACCCGGTTCGAGATCATCTTCACGCTCGACCGCGCCACCGAGGGATTGGACGGCCGTGTGAGCCAAGCGAACTTCGCCTTGTTCTGCACCCCCGCGATCAATCTGTTTCCGAAGATTACCGACCGGGTCTTTCTCAATGATCAGGATGTCGAGCATCACGTGATCCCGGACCGGACACGCCCCCTCGACTACGAGGTTCACTCGGTACGCCGGGTCACCGGCTACGGGGCGGACGATCGCAGCGGGCAAACTTTTTTTCCGTTTTTTGCCGCTTATGATGCGATCGAAGACGAGGGCGGTGCGGCGGCTTACTTCACCACGAGCCGACAGGTTCGCCGATTGTCCGATCGTGAAAAACGGATGGGGGCTCGATCGAGCTACCTGGGGAGCGAAGTCTTTCTCTCACTCGTCGATGCCAAGCAAGCCCCTTATCGCGGGGCCCTACGTCAACTGCGGATCGAAACCCTCTGTACGAATCGGGATTTGGCCCTGCAGATGCCTTTGGGGCTAGGAGACACCGACTTTAGCCTCGGGATCGGCGCCCCGGTGGAACGCGTGCGGTGTGTGGCCGGCCCGACCACACCGTTGCCGTCACGGGCCCACGAATCGGGAACGTTGCTCTGGCGGTTGGTCGGTAGTTTGACCCTCAATTACCTCTCCTTGACCGATCTGTCCGACGGTCGCGGGGCGATGGCGATCCGAGACCTCCTGGCGCTGTTTGTCGCCGAGAACGACGTGGTGATGCGAAGGCAGATTGACGGGCTAACGTCGATCCGCTCGCGGCGAGTGGTTCGACGCATCCCCGGAGACGGCCCGATTACCTTCGGTCGTGGTTTGGAGATCGGGGTGACCATGGACGAGTCCGCCTTCGACGGCAGCGGGCCTTTTTTGCTGGCCAGCGTCCTGAAAGAGTTTTTTGCGAAATACGTTTCGATCAATTCGTTCGCCGAAACGGCCTTGTACGGTTCCAACCGCGGAGAAATCAAACGATGGCCGGCGATCATCGGGAAACGGGCGCTGCTGTAGATTTTTATCAGCGACTCCGTGCGGAACCCTATCGATTCGGATTTCAGTTGACGTTGCGCCGGTTGGACTGTCTCCATCTCGACCGGGCGCCACTCGGGTTAGCCGTTCGTCCGCGCGACGAACCGGTGCGGATCGGCCAATTCCCGGGGCTCGATTTCGCGCCCGCGAACCTACACTCCTGCCGGCTGACGGATGACCGCTTGCAGTTGCGGTTCAGATTCTTGGGGCTGTTCGGCCCGAACGGACCGCTCCCGTTGCATCTGACCGAATACGCCCGGGACCGAATGCGTCGAAATCGAGACGACACGCTGATCGACTTTTTGGACGTCTTTCATCATCGCATCCTGTCCTTATTTTATCGGGCGTGGGCTTTCGGCCAACCGACGGTTCAATTGGATCGGCCCGATACGGATCGCTTCTCGGCCTATGTCGGCGCGTTGGCCGGCCTGATCGACGAACCGTTCTTTCAACGCGATGAACTCCCCGACCATGCGAAGCTGCATTATTGCGCGATGTTGAACGGCCAAGCCCGCAACGCCGCCGGCTTGGAGGCGATGCTCGCTGACTTTTTCGCGATGCCCTGCCAGGTCGAACAGTTCGTCGGACACTGGATGCGGTTACCTACGGACTGCACCACGCGGTTCGGATACGCCCCCGCCTCCGCGACGTTGGGTGACTCGGCGATCTGCGGCGATCGCGTCTGGGACGTGCAATCCAAGTTTCGGCTCGTCTTCGGGCCGCTCGACTTCGACCAGTTCCGTCGCCTGCTTCCGGGACGCGATAGCCTCCGGCGATTGATCGCCCTGATCCGCAACTACCTAGGAGACGAATGGCTGTGGGACATTCGCCTGCGGCTCAAGAAGGAGCAGATCCCGTCGATCGAACTCGGTCGCCAAGGCCAACTCGGCTGGACGACCTTTCTGATCAGCAAGCCCCCGGAAGCCGACTCGGATGCCGCCGTGTTCGCACCGGAATATTGAACCGTTCACCGTGGCGTTACCTGCGGACGAACGCAACGATTAAGATCTCGGCAGACGAACACCGTCCCAACCCTTTGCTGGAAGCCGAACGTGAGTGAAATCAGCCGTGCAGCCCTGTTTGGTAAACTGAATCCCCTGGCTTATCGGGCGATCGAGGGGGCGACCACGTTCTGTAAACTGCGGGGCAATCCCTACGTCGAACTCGTCCATTGGGTCCACCAGATCCTGCAAACGCCGGGCTCGGACCTGCACGAAATCATCAAGCATTTCGAGCTCGACCCCGGCCGCGTCGCCGGCGACGTGGTCGCGGCGCTCGATCGGTTGCCCAGGGGTGCGAGTTCCATATCCGATCTGTCCGAGCACATCGCGGACGCGGTCGAACGGGGCTGGGTTTATGGGACCCTGATGTTCAACCAGTCCCAAGTCCGCACCGGATTCTTGATCATCGGCATGCTCAAGACACGGTCCCTGATGAACATCCTGTTCGGCATTTCCCCCGAATTTCGCAAGCTCGAAATCGATCCGCTGACCGACCACTTCGCGAAAATCGTCGCCGCTTCGCCAGAGGAGAACCTGCAGCCCAAGGACGGCAGGGTGGTCGGTGGTGGGGCGGTTCCCGGTGAAGCCAGTGGTGCGATGGCGCCGGCTCAGATGGGCAAACAGGAAGCCTTGGCCCGGTACACCGTCGACCTGACCGAGCGGGCCGAGCAAGGCAAGATCGACCCCATCGTCGGACGGGATGAAGAGATCCGGCAAGTCATCGACATCCTCATGCGCCGCCGCCAGAACAACCCGATCCTGACGGGAGAGGCGGGGGTCGGAAAAACGGCCGTCGTGGAAGGCTTCGCGCTGCGGATCCAGAGCGGTGACGTACCACCGCCCCTCCAGGGCGTTCGTTTGCTGATGCTCGATGTCGGCCTGCTGCAAGCCGGCGCCAGCATGAAGGGCGAGTTCGAAAATCGACTGCGGCAAGTGATCGAAGAGGTTCAAGCATCCGAGAAACCGATCATCCTGTTCATCGACGAAGCTCATACGCTGATCGGTGCGGGAGGAGCAGCCGGCACCGGTGACGCCGCCAATTTGCTGAAGCCGGCTCTGGCCCGCGGGGAACTCCGCACCGTCGCCGCGACGACCTGGGCGGAGTACAAAAAACACATCGAAAAGGACCCCGCGCTCACCCGCCGGTTCCAGGTCGTCCAGGTCGGCGAACCCTCCGAAGCCCAAGCGGTATTGATGATGCGGGGGCTCGCTTCGACCCTCGAAGCCCACCACCGGGTTCAAGTTTTGGATGAAGCGATCGAAGCGGCGGTCACACTTTCCCACCGCTACATCCCCGCTCGGCAGTTGCCCGACAAATCGGTCAGCCTCCTCGATACCGCGTGCGCGAGGGTCGCGATCAGTCAACACGCCGTGCCGCCAGAAGTCGACGATTGCCGCAAACGGATCGACGCGCTGCAAACCGAAGCCCAAATCATTCATCGCGAACGGGTCGTCGGGATCGACACCCGCGAACGGGAACAACGCAACCGCGAACGGTTGGACGACGAACAAACCCGACTGAAAGACCTGGATCGACGCTGGCAAGCCGAGAAGAAATTGGTCGATCAAGTTCTGGAACTCCGAGCCAACCTGCGTGCCGAAACGGGCACGGCCGATGCCCCTCCCGAACCGGAGCCCGGTGAATCGCCCGCCGACCGATTGCCTGCCGCGTCGGAGCCCGGCGCCGCCACGCCGAGCACAGACGCCGCAGCAAACGCCACGCAGAATCCGACCGGCACAAGCGCCGAACAGGTACCGGCCGAAACGCCCGACCAACTCCGCGAGCGACTTCAAGACCTGCAACGCCAACTAGCGGAAGTTCAAGGCGAACGCCCGCTGATTTTGCCGACGGTCGATCGCCAGGCGGTCGGGAGTGTCGTGCAGGATTGGACGGGAATCCCGGTCGGACGCATGGTCCGAAACGAGCTTGACAACATCTTGCATTTGGCCGAGCACCTGGAAAAGCGGATCATCGGCCAACGGCATGCCTTGGACACGATCGCCCGACGGATTCAAACGTCCCGAGCGGGGATGGATGACCCCCGCAAGCCGATCGGGGTTTTCATGCTGGCCGGCACCTCCGGCGTCGGAAAAACGGAAACCGCGTTGGCGCTTGCCGAATGCCTGTACGGCGGCGAACAGAATGCGATCACGATCAACATGAGCGAATTCCAGGAAGCCCACACGGTCAGCACGCTCAAAGGGGCTCCGCCCGGATACGTCGGCTACGGCGAAGGGGGCGTGCTGACCGAAGCCGTCCGCCGCCGGCCCTACAGCGTCGTGCTGCTGGATGAGGTCGAAAAGGCCCACCCCGACGTACACGAGATTTTCTTCCAGGTGTTCGACAAGGGCTGGATGGAAGACGGCGAAGGTCGCAAGATCGATTTCAAAAATACG
>RECD01000170.1 GCA_007694185.1 Planctomycetaceae bacterium | reverse complement strand
GACGAACCGCACCGAGGCGTCACCCATGGCGGCGTTGACCCCGCCCGGGTGGAGACTCCGCGAACCGAACATCGTCGGGTTTTCTGCGGTGCTGACGTCGCACGGCATCTTCATCACCGGGTTGCAGTAAAACAGCGTGTAAATACGGTCCGGCAACGGGCTGTTGACACCCAAGTAAGTCGAGAACTGTGACGCGTCACCCCACCAGGTGAAGCCCCGCAGGTCGCTGCCCCGCCCCTGACGAACTTCCCCGACCAGCAACGTGTTGCTGGTGCCGTCGATCAGATCACGGAAACCGACCTTGCGACGGTGATCGAGGATGAACGGGGCGCCGCGGAACAGGACGCCATTCAAGTTCGCCTGTTGGCCGAAGCCGGTGTTTCCGAAGTTGACCGCGTAGTTGTGGTTCGTCAGCGCCCCGATCGGCGTGAACTCACCATCGCTGGGGCACGAAAACGTCGGATAGCGGCGTGCCGTGACGTTGGTGCTGTTGGGCGCAGCCCCATAACGAGGGCCTGTCGCGTCGGTTCCGCCCCAATTGAGATACAGATCCGAAACGTTCTGCAATTCGACGAACGGCATGATCAATACATTCCAAGTACCCCAACAACAATTCGCCCTCGCCGCAGGGAACGTATTGAAGGTGTCGTGATAGTTGTGCATCGCCAAACTGATCTGTTTCAGGTTGTTCGTACACGACATCCGACGAGCCGCCTCGCGGGCCTGCTGAACCGCCGGCAACAGCAACCCGACCATCACCCCGATGATCGCGATCACGACCAATAACTCGACCAAGGTAAACCCTGGCTTCCTCGAAAACTTTCTCATTGAACCGACACTCCAAAAAAAAGAAAAAATGCAACCGCCTACCAACCGACCAACCGCCAAAACTGCTCGCCCTAACGTTGATCGTACCCGATCATCGCCAAGATGACTTCGCGTTTTCAGCCTTCAAATCAGTTCGATGTGACATCGAACTTCAATGCCATCTCGCCCTTGTCACCGACGTCCGTCATCAGTTCACTCTGGACATTGAACTTCGCGGCGACCCGTTCCTTCGAGACCTGCTGCTCTGCCTCCGGCCCCGGGGGCTCATTCGGATCGGCCGCGACGGAATCGCCCGCCGCGAAAACGCGGACCTGATACTTGCCGGGCTTCGGTCCCTGAATCGCTGGGATTTCGAATTTGCCGTTTTGAATCGTCCCCCCCGTCAATGTCCCACCTTCGCCTTGGGGATGGAACTCGATCGAACCCCGGTCGAGCGGTTGCCCGTCCAGCAACACTTCACCGGCGAGCGGCACCCGGCCATCGGTCGAGGGGCCGCAGCCCACCATGAACACGACCAAGAGCAGCCCGAACCGCCCCACACCAATTCGCCGCATCATCGCGGCTAATTTCCCGCCTTTGAACGAATACATTTCGAACCGCCCGCCTGTTAACGCTTGCATGCTGATGTTTTCCTCGACTGGGTAGTCGGTAAAAATGAGGCTAGAAAAAGCAGATTGGGCACTCTGGACGCGAATCGCCACTTCGTAAAGCAAAAATCCGCTCCGTCAGCGACCTGATGAAACCGGAAGCGTTTCAACGCTATCGTCCCCGAAAAGGACTTCGGAAAAAAGACTTATCTAGCAAGCCTTGTGCCCAATCGCTGACGATATCTTCACATCTCAGGCCCCGCAACAAAAATTATCGCCGTCTTCGCCAGATTGGCAATAAATCTCCCCTCCCGGAACGGTCGCGGGGGCTGTCCGGACCGCAGGAATTCGGGAAACCTCGGGGGTGAGAGCTCCGGCGCTCATGCCATTCCTCGCTTTCCCGGTAAGCCATGGTGAAATCTGCGCGGTCTCTTGGCAACTGACTCGCAACTTTGATCGGTTTTCGGGCAGTGAACGACACTCGTGTAGCGAGCGCGTCGCTACGAGTCCCTTAACGGTTCGCAGCGATTCTGGTAGAGTCCGAGTGGATATTGAGGGATTCGGTCCTCCCCTTTCCTAGAGGGGTTCCGTCCCGCGAGGGGAAGGCTCGAGAGGAATGGCGACGTTGTCCCATCTTTCACCGAAGCCCCCTCCCTTCCTTTTGGCCTCGAGGCCACCTTTCGCATTTCAATCTGCCCTCTCAGCGAAGCCAGCCCATGTCCATCGCATCCACCATCGCTTGTCAGCCGGTCTTGATCGCCGGTCGTTGGCGTGACGCCAACCTCGTCGAATCGTTTCGCGCGACCGATCCGAGTCACAACCAACCGATCGAGTTGGATTTTCCGGTCAGCGGTTGGGCCGATGTGGATGAGGCGTTGCGAGCCGCCACGGTCGCCGCGGCCGAGTTGCGTTCCCTACCCGCGGCCAAGATCGCCGAGTTCCTCGAGGTTTATGCCGACTTGATCCAGGCGGATGCAGCCGAATTGGTCGAGACGGCTCACCGCGAAACGGGCTTGCCGAAGAGTCCCCGGTTGGCGGACGTCGAATTGCCCCGCACGATCAATCAGTTGAAGTTGGCCGCCGCGGCAGCCCGCGAAGGCTCCTGGGCGATGCCCGTGATCGATTCGGCCGCTTCGATCCGATCCTGCTACGAGCCGCTCGGACCGGTTTGTGTGTTCGGCCCGAATAACTTTCCTTTCGCGTTCAACAGCGCCGCCGGAGGTGACTTTGCCGCGGCGATCGCAGCTGGTAATCCTGTGATCGCCAAAGCGAATAGTTCGCATCCCGACACGACCCGGTGCTTCGCCGTCCTCGCCCTGCAGGCGATCGAGCGGGTCGGCTTGCCCGCGGCGACCGTGCAGTTGATTTACCGAACGGGCCACCAGGATGGCGAGCGGATGGTCGCCGACCCGCGATGCGGCGCGACGGGCTACACGGGGAGCCGTTCCGCAGGGTTGGCGCTCAAGGCCGCCGCCGACGCGGCCGGTAAACCGATCTATTTGGAGTTATCGAGCGTCAATCCGGTCGTGATCACGACCTCAGCGCTGAATCAACGGGGAGGCCAGATCGTCGATGAATTCGTCGGCAGCGTCCTGATGGGGGCCGGTCAGTTCTGTACCAATCCCGGTCTGGTGCTGTTGGTCCGATCGCCTGCCGCCGAAACCTTCATCAACGCCGTCCGCGAGAAGTTTGCCGCACAGACGCCCGGCACACTGCTGTCGCCTGCCGTTTGCCGATCACTCGGACGCTCGGTCCACGTCCTGGCCGACGCCGGTGCCGAAATGTTGACCGGTGGTGGTGAGGCGTTGCCCGACCGCTGTGCCCGCCCCAACGCCTGGATGCGTGCAGCGGCAGACCAATTTTTGGCAGATCCGGAAGTCTTCCAAACCGAAGCCTTCGGGAACGCGTCTCTGGTGGTCGTTGCCGATGACGTCGACCAACTGGTTGGTGTCATCGAGGCGTTGGAAGGGAACCTGACCGGCTGCGTCTACTCGGCGACGGACGACCCCGATTACGAGCCGATCGCCAAGGCACTGACCCCTAAGGTCGGCCGCTTGCTGAACGACAAGATGCCGACCGGCGTTGCCGTTAGTCCCGCGATGAATCATGGCGGGCCCTATCCCGCCACCGGCCATCCGGGCTTCACCGCCGTCGGCATCCCGGCGGCGATCTTCCGGTTTGCCAAATTGACTTGCTACGACAACGTCAGCGAGCCGCGGTTGCCATGGCTGTTGCGGAACGCGAATCCGACCGGCGGGACCTGGCGCCAGATCGACGGCCGATGGACCACCGACAACGTCGGTTGAGCGGATTCCGCCGAGCCCTTTCCCCGCCGCTCAAGGATCGAGCGACGCGTCCGCGAGCGACGCCAAAGACATCCCGCCGTTGCGGCCGCAGCGGGGTCAAGTGAACGCGGTTTCGGGATCAACCCGTCGTCAAAAGGGTGCGTCGTCTTCGACGGCTTCGGAAAATCGATCGTTCGCCGATTCGGTGACGATCGTTTTCGGCCCGTCGCCTCCGCTGAGCAGTTGAAAACCGCTCGCCTCGGCGTTCATGAAGTACTTCACTTCGCTGTTCGCGTCTCGTTGCCAACGACGGCCGGTCAACGAGAAGTCGACTTCGATCTCGTCCCCGACCTGCAATTGATCGACGCTGTCGCAGGCGTCTCGGGTGAATTCCAACGGCACGTAGTTGGTGAAGCTGCCCCGTTCCTGCTCCAGGACGACCAGCCGTTTGCGAAACCCTTTCTGCCCGTACGTTTTGGTCTCTTCGATCAGGTGGACCACGCCCCGTACTTTGCCGTCGCTCATCTTGCTCTCCAACCGAACCGAACTGGGCCGCTGCGGCCTGTCTCCCGCCGAGGTTCCGCCGAATCCGGCGTCGAATCAGTCCTCGGATGTCGAGTGAGTGTAACGTGATTGCGGGCAACCGACCATCGCCCCGAAGTTGGCGGGGCGGCGAGTCGCTGTTAGCATGATCATAGGCCGCGCGCGACGTCCCGCGTCCGCTTGCCCACCTGATCGATCCCACCTCAGCCCCTGGCGGCCCATGCTTTCCTCATCCGATCGCCCCGCTTTGCCGATGCTTACCAGCATTTCTAACTCCCCTTCGGCTGATCGTCGGGTGGCTTTCGAAGTTGCCGGCGAGGCGTTTCCGCAGCTAGGCTCACGGCAAAACGGGGCGTCCCCTCGTCTGGCCGGACTCGCGGTAGCCTGCCTGTTGCTCGTCTGCTTCCTCGGCCTGGCCACACCGCTGCCGGTCGCAGCCGAAACTCCCGTTGCGGGTGCTCCCGTCGCAACAGGCGAAACGATCGCTGCCACCGCGCCGCTCGACGTTGCTGCGGTCGGCGAGACGGTGACGTTCGAGAGGGACGTGATGTCGGTCTTGTCGAAGGCGTCTTGCAACGCGGGGACCTGCCACGGCAACGTGAACGGCAAGGGCGGGCTATTTCTGTCGCTACGGGGGCAAGATCCGACCGATGACTATCGGCAGCTCGTCCGAGCCGCGGCAGGTCGCCGAATCGATCCGTTGGAACCGTCGCAGAGTCTGTTGTTGCTCAAAGCGACCGCCACGGTCGCACACGAGGGTGGCAAGCGGTTTGATCGACAATCCCCCGAACATGAAATCCTGGTCCGCTGGATCGAAGAGGGCTTGAGCCCACCCGATCTCACGGCCCCCGCCGTCACCCACCTGGAGGTGACGCCGGCAGACGAGGTGCTCTGGCAACCGCGCCAGGAAATCGGGCTGCGGGTGAACGCGGTCTTCTCGGACGGCACCCGCCGTGATGTCACCCGTTTGGCGGTTTACGAACCGAGCGACCCGCTGGTGGAAGTAACGCGAGAGGGGATCGTCCGCTTCGCCCAGCCCGGCGTGGTGACGGTGTTGGTGCGGTATTTGGACGGCCAATTCCCCGTGCGATTGGCCTGCCGCCCGACGACCGATGCCTTCGAATGGGCGGAGCAAGATCCCGAGAATTTCATCGACGAACAGATCTTTGAACGGCTCCGCACCCTCCGGGTACACCCCGCGCCACCCGCTGCGGACACGGTCTTTTTGCGTCGATTGTCGCTCGACCTGTTGGGGGTCCTGCCGACCGCAGAGGAAGCCCGCGAATTTGTCGCCGACCCGTCGCCTGACAAGCGTCGCGTGTGGGTCGACCGTTTTCTGATGCGACCCGAGTTCGCATCGATGTGGGCATTGAAGTGGTCCGACTTGGTTCGCAACGAGGAAAAAACGCTCGACGCGACCGGGGTCGAGCGATTGCACGAGTGGATGCGGCAGCGGTTTGCCGACGATCAACCGTTGGACGCGTTCGTGCGTGAACTGATCGTGGCCCGCGGCAGCACGTACGACCACCCGCCGGCCAATTATTGGCGGGCCCATCGAGAACCGTTCGTGCGTGCCGAAACGACGGCCCAGGTCTTTCTCGGCGTTCGCCTGCAGTGCGCCAAGTGCCACAATCACCCGTTCGACCGCTGGAGCCAGGACGAGTACTACGAGTGGGCGAGCCTGTTCGAGGGGATCGATTACGAAATCGTCGCCAACGAACGCCGCGATCGGTTGGATAGTCACGAATTCGTCGGCGAACAGATCGTGTCGGTGAAGCCCGAGGGGGAAGTCAAGAATGCCCGGACGGGCAAGCCGGCGCCGGCCCGCTTTTTGGGAGGCGGCCCCCCTGGAGACGGCGATCGATTGGAACAATTGGCCGCCTGGTTGACCTCGCCCGGCAACCGCCTGTTCGCCACAGCCCAAGCGAACCGGATTTGGTATCACCTGATGGGCGCCGGCTTGGTCGATCCCGTCGATGACCTGCGTCCGACCAACCCCGCCTCGCACCCCGCCTTGCTGGCCCGGCTAGCAGACGAATTGGTCGCTTCGGGATTCAGTCTCAAGCACTTGGTTCGCACGATCGTGTTGTCACGCACCTACCAGTTAGCATCCGAAATCGACGATTCGCAGTGGGGCGAAGACGAAATCTATGACCAGCGGTTGTACGCCCGAGCCGTCGTCCGCCGGTTGCCGGCCGAACAATTGCTCGATGCCCAATCACAAGTTTTGGCGTTGCCGGCAAGGTTCGAAGGTTACGCCGCGGGAACTCGAGCCGGCCAACTGGCCGGTGTCGAGCGGGTCCGACGTAAACTGGCGGATGGGGACGTTTTCCTTCGCCAATTCGGCAAGCCCGAACGGTTGTTGGCCTGCGAGTGCGAGCGGAGTGACGCGCCAACACTCGGACAAGCCCTGAGTTTGGTCGGTGGCGAAAGCCTGAATGCCAGACTGCGACATCCCGACAATCGGATCGGCCAGTTGTTGGCGCAAACCTCCGATCACAGCGAGATCATCGAGACGTTGTTTTGGACGGCTCTGGGCAGACCGCCGACCGATCAGGAAACGTCTGCCGCCCTGGAGGCGATCCGGCTGTCCGACCAACCACGGGCGGCCTTGGAAGACCTGACCTGGGCGCTGCTGAACGCGAAGGAACTGATCTTTCGCAATTGACCGCTCCTCGTCCGCCCCGTGGCGGGCGCGACCGCAATGATGAGGTCTCGCGGCGACGTTCCACCCCGCCGCGCGCCGCTCGCCTGCGAACGGCGCGCTGAGGCGAAAAAAAGACGCGACCGGATGCCTGCTGAAGCCAAGCACCCGGCCGCGTCCCGGTTCCTTCCGTGTTCCTGTTTGACGACCCTTCCGTGGGCCAAGTCGGCTCATCCGTCCTATCCGGTACGAATCCTTTCCGATGCCGTTGTTCCTTCCTGCGGCAATCCGGAACGGATGAGTCGAACGGCTCCAATCCCTGGAGTTTCCTATGCCCCATCACCGACGGGGACTGAGTCAAGCGACCAAGCGGACGGCCTGGCCCTGGCGGGCGGCAACGGCCTCGACGAACTCTTCAAACAGCCGGATGTCGAGCGCGGACGCCGCACCACACTCGGGGTGGAACTGGGTACCGATGGCGTACCAATCGAGCATCTCCGATTCGATCGCTTCGATCACCCCATCCGGGCAGCGGGCGGTAACGCGGAAGCCGGGGGCGAGTTCGTCGATCGCCATGTGGTGCCGGCTGCTGACACGGATCTCACCATCGCCATAGATCCGACCGACCAACGAGTCGCTATCGACGTCGAGCGTGTGTCGGTGATTCAGGTCGTGGGCATCGAAGTGGGGCACCGCGTTGGGCAGGTCTTCCCGGATGTCCAAGAACAGGTTGCCGCCCTGTTGGACGTTGATCAATTGCATCCCGGTGCCGATCCCGAATACGGGCATCCGACGATCCGCGATCTCGTCCATGAGCATCCGGTCCGAGACCTCTCGGACCGGGTCGAGCAAGCGGACGGAATGGTGCAACATGAAACCGTCGCGGCGGGGGTCGAGGTCGCCACCGCCGATCAGCATGAAGCCGTGGACCGCATCGAGCAGCCCGCGTACCGATTCGCTATCCGCCAGGGGCGGAACCACCACCGGGATGCCGCCAGCGGCTTTGATCGAGTCGAAGTATCCGGCAGCGAGGTAGGCGTAGGCGGGTGTGGAACGGTTAGCCGAACGGAAGTCGGCGTTGATCCCAATCAATGGCTTGCTCGTCATCTTAGATCCCCTTCAGATAGTCGAGTACGGTCCGAATGCGGTGGTGAAGATCACCCCGACCACCGCGTCGCGCGCCGGCCGTCCGAGTGGACGCCGGCAGATCCCAAGAGGAAGACGATCGGGACATCACGGATCCGAAATTCGACGAGGAACGGCTCATGGGTGAGGCTTTCGTTGTCGGGTATCCGCAACTTCCGAATCGTTCGGCCCTCCTGCGTCGCCAAATCTTTTGGTCGCTCGCGAGTGTTCGGTGGAGACCCGAACGCACCGGGTCTCCGTTGGTTCGAGAAAGTACCGCCCCTCCGTGAGGTTGCAACAGTTTGGGTACATCTTCCAACATTCCCTATTTGCTAGCACTAGCGGTCGTGCTAGCAAAACATGGCTAACCACCCGCACCCGTCCGGTTTCCCCCGGCGACGTGGGGTGCGATAACCATCGGGTCGTCGATCGCCCGCTCCATCCCCTTGCCGCCCGATCACTGCCGTGAAATTCGACCAGGTCCGTCTGCACGCCGTCGCCGTTACCCTTCCCTCCGAGGTGGTGACGAGCGACGACATCGAATCGCGTCTGGAACCGCTCTACAGCCGCCTGAAGCTGCCATCGGGGCGGCTGGAGGGGATGAGCGGCATCCGTAGCCGTCGCGTATGGCCGCCGGGAACACTCCCCAGCGGGCCGAGCATCCGGAGTGGAAACGCGGTGATCGAGGCGGCGGGAATCGACCGTGATCGGATCGGCTGCCTGATCCACGCCAGCGTCTGTCGCGACTTCCTGGAACCGGCGACCGCATCCAAGGTCCATCATGGGCTCGGTCTGAGCGATGACTGCTGGGTCTACGACGTCTCGAACGCCTGCTTGGGGATGCTGAACGGGGCGATTCAGATCGCGTCGCTGATCCAAACCGGCGCGATCGCCGCCGGGATCGTGGTCGGGACGGAGAACAGCCGCCCGCTGCTGGACCAGACGATTCAGGTGCTCAACGAGGACCAGTCGTTGACCCGCCAAAGCGTCAAGCCGGCCTTCGCCTCGTTGACGATCGGCAGCGGTTCCTGCGCGTGGCTGCTAACCCATCGCGACCCAAAAATCGCCGGCCGACTCACCCATGCCGGCGCCGATTTTTTGGCCGCCGCCGCCGCCGCTCGTACCGAGTTCCATGACCTCTGTCGCAGCGACCAGGATTCCGCCGGCGCCTCGATGCAACCGGTGATGGATACGGACAGCGAACGCTTGCTGCACGAGGGGATCGAAACCGGAGCGGTCGCGTTCGAACGCTTCTTGACCGAATCGGGTTGGGACCGCGGCGCGATCGATCAGTCGATTTGTCACCAAGTCGGCGGGCGGCATCGTACGATGATGCTCGAGCGGCTCGGCCTGCCGCCCGATCGCGATCACCTGACCTTTCCTTGGACCGGCAACACCGGTTCCGTCGCGCTGCCGATCACCTTGGCCGATGCCGCCCACCGTGGCGTGCTCCGGCCCGACGACCAGATCGCCTTGCTGGGTATCGGCAGCGGTATCAACAGCGTGATGCTGGCGCTGCGTTGGGCAGACGTCGCCATCGTCGGCGACTTCCCGCGCTCACCCGACCGGGACGATTGAATTCCCCAGCGGCCGACTGGGGCGAAGCCGCCGGTCAATCGGATTGCAGACCCTGACCGCTTCGATCCGGCAAGCGGCTGTCGCGGGCAGCCGTCGGCATCAACGCCTTACGGGTGCCCAGAACGTAGAGCAAACAGCCGACCCAAACGCAGACAAACCCCAGCCAACCGGGGCCGTTCAACCGTTCACCGACGACTTGGATACCGAGCAGGAACTGCAAGGTCGGCGAGATGTATTGCAGCATGCCGACCGTCGCCAACGGCACCCGCCGGGCGGCCAACGCGAACAGCATCAAGGGCGGCACGGTGACGACGCCGCCAAGGACCAACAGCAGGTCAGTGGACGGTGCGACGTTGCCCATCGTGCCCGAACCGGTCCGCGATAACCAGATCAGGTAGCCGAGCGATGGCAGCGTCAGGATGACGTTTTCGAGCAACAGGCCGATCAACGGCGAGACCGACGTGCTTTTCTTGATCAGCCCATAGGTGGCAAAAGAAGCGGCCAACAGTAGCGATACCCACGGGAGCGACCGCGATGCGGACGCGATCGAGATGACGCCGACCAAGGCGACCAGGATCGCCCCCCATTGCCATCGGGATAAACGTTCTCGCAACACCAGCACACCGAGGCCGACACTGAACAGCGGCGAGATGTAGTAACCGAGTGCGGCTTCCAGCACACGGTCCTGGTTGACCGCCCAGATGAACGACAGCCAATTGATCGAAATCACGATCGCCGCGGCCGCCGCGGTGCTGACATGGACGAACCGTGAACGCTTCGCCATCCGGACAGAGCTTGGTACCTCCCGCGAGCCACCGGCGATCTCGCTACCGAGTTCACCGCCAAACCGTCGCAACAGCGGGATCGCCACCAGCAGCAGCAAGCTGGACCAGAGGACCCGGTGACAGACCAGTTCCAACGGCGGGACGTGTCCGAGCAGCCGCCAGAACAACGGGAAGGCGCCCCACAGGACATACGCCGCCAGTGCAGAAACCAAGCCGATTCGAGTCGATCGATCCCGCACGGAAAACGGTCCATGCCGGGACGGATCAGTCTTGGACGATGATGCCCATGCTGCGGGCGGTGCCCTCGATCATCAACGTCGCCTGCTCGATGCTGCGGGCGTTGAGATCTTCCATCTTGGTTTTGGCGATCTCGGAGCACTGCTCCTTGCTCACCGTCGCGACCTTCACCTTGTTCGGCGTGCCGCTGCCTTTGGCGATCCCGGCGGCTTGCTTCAGAAGCGCAGCCGCGGGAGGGCTCTTCGTGACGAATTCGAAACTGCGGTCGTTGTAAATCGTGACCACAACCGGGATCGGAGTCCCGTTGTATTCGCGTGTCCGTTCGTTGAACTGAGAGACGAATTGCCCCAAGTTGACGCCGAACTTACCGAGCGACGTGCCGACGGGGGGAGCCGGAGTCGCCTTGCCGCCGGGAACTTGAAATTTGGCCTGGCCGGTTACTTGCTTTGCCATGACTGGATCGTACGAAGGGCTATATCGGGTGGGAAGTTGAATTCAGGATGCCCGATCGCGACAGGATCGGGCGATGGTACGGGTGTGATCCCGAACCTCAGCGACTGGAGGATGACAGGCGGCGACGGCTACATCGCTTCGACCTGCCAATGATCGAGTTCCATTGGGACGCTGCGTCCGAAGATGTTGATGATCACCGTCACGCGGCCGTTGGCCTCATCGACGAGGTCGACTTCACCTTCCTGGTTCTCGAAGTTCCCTTCCTTGACCCGCACGCGATCGCCGACGCGGTACGGGATCGCCGTCTTCATCGGCTGATCTTCTTCGTCTTCCGACTTCGGCTTGTTGATGAACCGATCGACGTCCGCCGGGTCCATCGGCATCGGCGTGCCGGACGCGCCGGTGAAATCGCTGATCCCGCCCGTCTCACGGACCAGAAACCAGGTATCGTCGTTGATCACCATGTTGACCATGATGTAACCCGGCAACAATTTCCGCTTCACGATTCGACGCTTGCCGGCTCGGGTGAACTCGACCACATCCTCGGTCGGCACGACGATCGCGTTGAAGTACTCTTCCAAGCCTTCCATCTTGACCCGCTTTTCGAGCGAATCACGGATGCTGTCTTCCCGGTTGAAGGCCACCTTCAAAATGTACCAGTCGGCCGCGGAGGGCGCTTCCGGCTCTTCAACCGCAGGCTTCTTGACTTTCCCGGCGACCGCCTTTTTCTCGCCCTTCGCCTTTGCCGCAGGCTTATCCTCGGGTTCAACGGCACCGCCAACCGGGCCACCGTCGCCAACCGGGCCACCGTCGGCCGTCATTTCGTCGAT
>RECD01000181.1 GCA_007694185.1 Planctomycetaceae bacterium | reverse complement strand
GCGGGCATCAAGCCGTGGGGGGACAACAACGATTGGAAGTCCGTCATCTCGACCGGTTTGCACTACGAGAACTTGCGTCGCACCGGCCCCGGTGACGCAGGCAACCTGTACGCCTGGCTCGGTCCTTACGTCGGGTTCACGTTGCCAAACGGCCTCGGTGCCCGCTTCACGGCTGGCTGGGATGTGGACACCAAGACCTATGGCGAAGACTTCTACAAAGTCAACCTGACGTACGACTTCTAAGCCGACATCGGTTTCCGCCGTGGCCGTTTCGATGGTCGCCAAATCCGTCGCCCCTGCCGCTCACGAAGCGGCGGGGGCGATTTTCGTTCCGTCAGAGCTCCCTGCGGGACCCTAGAAAAGCGCCTCGGCGAAACTTTTGGGATCGAAAGGGGCGAGGTCATCGAGCCCTTCGCCCAGACCGATGAACTTGACCGGCAGATCGAATTGTTGATGAATCGGGAGGATCACCCCCCCTTTGGCAGAGCCGTCGAGCTTGGCGAGGATGATCCCGGTACAACCGGCGACCTCGCTGAACCCGCGAGCTTGGCTGATCGCATTTTGACCGGCGGTCGCATCGAGGACGAGTAAAACTTCGTGGGGCGCGCCCTCGACCTGTTTGCCGACGACCCGACGGATCTTGTCGAGTTGCTGCATCAGGTGGGTTTGGGTTTGCAGCCGCCCGGCCGTGTCGATCACGGCGACATCGAACTTCTCATCGGCGGCCCGTTGGGCGGTCCGAAAGGCGACGCTCGCGGGATCCGCGTCGGGAGGCCCGGTCACAATTTCGCAGCCGATCCGGCCCGCCCAAACGGTCAATTGCTCCACCGCGGCGGCACGGAACGTATCGCCAGCCCCCAGCAGAACGCGTTTGCCGGAGCGGTGCAGGTTGTTCGCGAGTTTCGCGATCGAGGTGGTTTTGCCGCTGCCGTTGACGCCGACGACCAGGATGACGGTCGGCCCGGAGGGGGCTTCGAACAACGCATTCGATTGACCGGAGAGCATTTTTTCGGTCTGCCGGGAGATGTTCGTCAACACCTCTTCGAGCTTCACCACCCGTCCGCGAAACTCCTCAGCGACCTGATCACGCAGGGTGGTTGCGGGGCCAACCCCCATGTCGGTGCGGATCAGTCGGGCGAAGAGTTCTTCCAGGAACGGGTCATCGACCAACCGCCCCTCGGATTTGAACAGGTCGCGAATGTCGGTGTTGAGCACATCGCGGGTTTTGCGGAGCCCGGTCCGCATCCGGGCCAGCAAGCTGGTCGGTGGCGGGTCTTCATCCGGGGCTTGCGACTTGCCTTTCCAAAATGCCATCCCACTACGCTCCCGAGGCCAAACACGCCAAACTGATGATCGAGCGGTAACCGGCGGGATGGTCCCGCCTCCGTTTTGTCGCCGATCGTGGGTTGATTGTTTCGCCACCACCTCGATTCGACAACCGCACCAGCGGCCGACAGGGCATTTTGTATAGGTTTTCGGATGTTGCATTTACGATCAGCTTCCGCCGAACGCTGGCTGCGTCAGGTCGACGAACGTTTGGACGAGGTCTTGATCGATCATGCCCATTGCGAACGCAAAGCGGCGACGACGGCACTCGGGTTGATGAACGCCTATGTCGATGACGTCGAATTGGGCCGCGAGATGGGCCGGATCGTCGAAGAGGAATTGGAGCATTACTGGATGGTGCTCGATTTGCTCGGACGGCGGGGGATCGGCTTTCGCAGGTTATCACCCGGCCCCTACGGCCGGCGGTTGCACGAATTGGTGCGGTCGGGCGAGCCGGGGCGGGCGATCGATCGGTTGTTGATCGCGGGGCTGATTGAGGCACGAAGCTGCGAACGCTTTCGCCTGCTGAGCGATCATGTGCGGGACCGGGACGGTGAATTGGCCGACTTCTACGCCGGCTTATTCGAGAGCGAAGCACGGCACCACGCCACCTACGTTCGGTTGGCAGAGCACTTTACCGGCGGTGATCGGTCGGCGGTCCGGCAGCGATTGGACGAACTATCCGGGGCAGAAGCTGAGATCATCGCCGAGGGTTCGCCGCTGGCTCGGATGCACAGTTGAACCGCCGGGAACGGGCTGTTGATCTGCTCAGTTCCGGCGTTTTTCCTCTTGTCCGGCGACCGGTCAAGTCTAGGATGACTTCGCCCAAGTGGTGCTTTTCCTGGGACGGAAAGGTCGATTGACAACGGCGCGGCCACCTCGGCCCGGTCGCCGGAATCACGCCTTTTGACGACGGACTCGTCAAGTCGTGATGAAACGGAAGTCCCTGTCCCGGCAAGAAGGAGAGCCATTCATGTGGAGCATTCTGTCCACCTTGTACCATGAGGGCGTTCGCCCGCTGGACACACACCGCAATCCGCATCGGGTTGTGAGCGTGAGCCTGTTGGTCATCGCGATTGTTACCGGACGCCAGTTCGATTCAGCGGCTTCCGCGAACCCGTCCGCTGCTGGGGTCCGTTTCGACGTGCCACAGTGGATCGAGGGGGTAGAGGTCTCCGGTGGGGCCGGATTGGGGAGCGATCGGCTGATATTGCTCGAGTTACCCGTATCGATCATCGTCGATTCCTTCGCAAATTCGGGAATCGACCAGTTGGTCGTCGAGATCTCTCCGCGGGGCGGTTCGACGATGGTGGTCGACTATTCGCCCCGAACGGAACTCGGCAGTGAGTACACCAGCGGGATCGAGGTGCTGCGGACCGACGAGTCGGCTCGATCGGTCACGTTCGGTGCCGACGCCACGCCGCCGCCGCTGGCAGTAGCCAGTCTGAGCGCGGGTATGAACCAAAAGCAGACGGCTGCTTACAAATTCAACCGCGCGGCTCCCGTTCACCTGATTGCCGCCAGTGGCACGATCCGGCGGGGCAGGGGCGTCTACTTCAAGTTCCGATCGACCGACCAGCAGATCATCGAAGGGGATCGTTTGCTGCTGGTGACCGTGCGGGTGCCGGCCGAGTGGCGCGGCGAGTGGTTGGACGTTTTGGTCCTGGGAGACCGGCATCCGAGCGGCCTGTCGGCCGGGGTATCCTCGTTCACCGGCATGCCGGCGCGACCGGTGCGGGTAGGAGCGGGACGGTTCTTGGTGGCGGTTTACCCCATCGAAGACGGACAGGCCCGACGGTTAGCTCGGCGGTTGGTCGACGCCGAATCATCAATGAGGACGCGTCTGTCGGATTCTCGCGACCGAGATTCGGGTGTCGTGGCGGGCCCCCGGTCGCTGCTGCGTCACGTTTCTAAACGGGTCGATTGGGGTGAACTGACTCAGCGAGGGTCAGCCGACGACGCCCAGCGACTGCTGCATCGGGCGCTCGCCGGGACGCTCGATCCCCATGTCGATCGCGACTTTCGGGGGCTGCCGGCGGACGTTCGTGCCGTCTGCCTCGACTACCTTGAAGCCCGCAGAGCCTTCTCAGCATATGTCCGCAAAGCAGGACACTCCGACGCGATCGTCAGAATGCGACCCGCCCTGTCCGATTGAACGCGATCTGCGGTGTGCCCGACGCCGCGTGGCAACTGAATTCGCGAGCGGCTCGCGAGTCAGTTGTTGCTAAAGTGCGAAACCGGCTGGAGGTCTCGTCCGAGCGGGTTGCGGGCAAACTTTTGGTAACAGCGTGGGCAGAGGTCGTACTCCAACAGGTGTTCCGTAATTTCGGTCACGGTATCGACCTCGTCGATTTCGTCATCGAGCAGACTTTGAGCATCGAGCCCTTCGAGCGTTTGATGCAACTCGGACAAGGGATCGAGATCCGGCTCCCGCCCCTGATCGGTCTTCGTGTCCGCGATGCACTGGATCTGGAATCGGACAGCGTATCGGCACTGTTCGGTGGGATCGATCAGTTGTCGACAGCGGTCGCAGGTGTAGTGAATCATCCGTCATTCCCGAGGAAAAGATGAACCGGGGCTGTTACCGGCAGCCCGCGGTAATTCGCCGGACGCTTGGGCAGCGATCCGTGAATCAAGCGACCCGCTCGCGGGTCGCCGGTCTGGGTGTGATCACCACCTCTTCATCCTACTGACGCGCGCTCGGCGCTGGCAAGCAAATGCGACGGGGCGTGACAAAAAAACGCGTCGGCGGGGAAGCTGACTCGGCGGTCGTCGATTCGGTTTACCCGCAGAGGATGGCGGCGGTTTAGAATGAGCCGGCGAGCCGTGTGACGGGGAGACGGTCATCGCGTGGCAGGGTTGGGCAAGCCCCGCGTTGGGGCGGGTGGTCGTCCAAGGCAAACCAAAGGGTGAGATGCGATGTCCGGCGGGTCGATCCTGGAAACGAACGTGTTGGTATTGAATCGCTTCTACATGGCGATTCGGGTCGTCAACGTGCGACGGGCGCTGACATTGCTGTATCGGGAATGCGCCGAAGTGATCGTCATGGAAGGCGGTCAATTCGTCAGCTACGACTTCGATAGCTGGATCGAGTTGAGTCAGTTGTCAGCCCTCGAAAAGCAGCCGGACGAGGACTATTTGCAAGCGATTCATTACGAGTTGCGGGTGCCACGGATCTGCCGCTTGACTCGATTCGACCGGATTCTGAACCACACGGTCCGGTTCAATCGCAAGAATCTGTTCGCCCGAGACGGCCACCAGTGTCAGTACTGCGGGCAAAAGCCCCCGGTAAATAAACTCAGTCTGGATCACGTCATCCCGCGGAGTCTGGGTGGTCAAACGACGTGGGAGAACATCGTTTGTTGTTGCTTGAAGTGCAACGGCCGCAAGGGCGGACGCACACCTCAGCAGGCGAGAATGACGCTGCTCACCCAACCGGCCAAGCCGAGACTCAGCCCGTTCTTGAGCGACTCGATTTCAGACCCGCGATACGAAAGCTGGAAAACCTTTCTCGGCGCGGCGAGTGGCAGCTGACGGTGGCCAAAAGTGCCATGGAGACGAACCGTTCGCGGTGCCGAATCGGCTCATTTGCCTAGGCGGAATCGTCGCCGATCCGGTTGAGTGATCCGCCCGAGGATGTCTTGGAGGATCGCCTGTTCCAAGGCCGCATCACGGCCCAAGGGGATCCAACCGATCGTCTGCGGCTGGTTGCCGGCGCTCGCTTCGCGTCTTGAGACCGTGTTGTCACGCCGGGTCGGCATGTCGGCGATCGCGTCTTGACTCCGATCGGTTTCCTCGACTTCCTTTTGCACGATCACTTCGATCTCGTAGCCCGCTCCGATCGGCCGCACCGAAACGATCGCCCGCCTGCGGATCGACTGCAGGGTGCTCTGGAACCGCTCGAAGTAGCCGACGCTGTCTTTGCGCCACGGCTCGGTAAGGGTCGCGCCTGGACGATAAGACGATTCGAGTTTGCCTTCCAGCACCATTTCGCCGCGGTTCATCACCGGCTGTTCGCTGCGGATCGGAAAGTAATCGTCGACGACATCAACCACTTGCAGCCAGACGAACGTGTCTTCAGCTGGCGGCAGGGTTAGCGGGTTGGGAACGAGCCGAAAGGGGGCGCGAGACTGGAAGCGGTACATCAGGCTGCCGCAGCCCGCAAACGCCGGAAGCAAGCAGCAAGCCAATAAAACCAGTTGGCTGGTCGAGGCGGGGTGAGATCGTTTCGCCGGAAGGGTGAGCACGGGATCAAGCCGAAGTTTGCCGCTCGGAACGTACCAGCAAACGCGCTGGCGGGGCTGCCTGGGACGGGATGAGATTCGCAAAATCTCACCAGTCGAAGCAAGCCGAAAAGCGGGGCGTTCGGCGAAAAAGCAGGCGATCGGTTCACCGACCACGGCTGCCGGCACCTACGGGCGCCTGGCAGGCAGATGACCAACTCGCGAAAAAACGAAAGCAAGAAGCTGGCTGTACCGGCTTAGTCAACCGACTTGGGCGTCAGTTTGCCGAGGGCCTCAGCTTTAGAGCGGAGGACGAGCGTCGGCGGGAGGGGTTTGCCGTCGGGAACGAACTTCATCGAGATGGAATTGACACAATGTCTGGTGTTCTTCTCGGTAAACCGTTCCCCGAAGAAAACGTGACCGAGGTGCCCGTCGCAATTCTTACAGACGATCTCGATACGAATTCCGTCGATATCCGGCAGGCGTTTCACCGCCCCCTCGATTTCGTCATCGAAGCTCGGCCACCCGCAATTGCTGTGGAACTTGCTGTCGGACTTGTAGAGCGCCGCGTTGCAACGACGGCACAGGTAGGTCCCTTTGGTTTTCAAATCGGTGTATTGGCCGGTGAAAGCCCGCTCGGTCCCCTTCATCAGGATCACCCGGCGTTCCGCAGGTGTCAGCCGGTTGTAGTCCTGCTCGGAATCGATCAACTGGATCTTGGGGACATCATTTTCCATCGGGGCTGCCGTTGGTGAGGCGGATTTCGCGGCGTCGGACTCGGGCTTCGTCTCCGGCGTGTCATTGGCAGAGAGTGCCGCGGGAACGCCGGCAGTCAAAGCCACCAGGGCGACCAGAGAAGACCGCCGGGAGAGGTTGGATGGGCTGGGCACGCAATGCATCTTTCGACTCCACCGAGCGAGTTGACTTTAGGGAGGGGGCTGGGCATCGCTAACGCGACCAAGCCAAGTTGATTACCCTCGCATTGTAACCCAACGTCCAGGACGATTTCCACGGAGAAATCTCGGCCACAGGCTGACGCCTGTGGCCGAGGGTTGAACGCGGATCGACGGGGCGACTGCGTCAAGCGACCTTTTCGCCGATGACCCAGTGCCAAAAAGCGACGACGGACATGCCGTTTTGCTTCGCGTAGTCTCCGACGGACTGCTTGTCGTCCTTCACGAAGGGCTGTTCGACCAAGGCCCGTTCGGCACAGTACTGGCGGAGTCGCCCTTCCACCATTTTGGCGACGATGTTGTCCGGCTTCCCTTCCGCCTTGGCAGCCGCGGTCAGGATCTCTCGCTCTTTGTTCACCTGCTCCTCATCCAAGTCGTCTGCGTTAACCACTTCGGGCTTCATCGCCGCGATGTGCATCGAGACGTCCTTGGCGACTTCGTCGCTACCGCCGTCAACCCGCAGCAACACACCGGCAGTCGTCCCGGCGTTGTGTTGGTATCCGCCACAAGCCCCTTCGACCCGGACCATTCGGCCGACGTTGAACACTTCGCGGATCCGGTTGAACAAATCCTCTTTTTGCTGGCTGAGGGTGGTCCCCGGCATGCTCGGAGAATCCTGGCTCAGCAATTCTTCCGCGGTCGCCGCCCCGGGGCCGGTCGCGAGTTGGGTCGCGAGGTCTTGCGCCAACCGCACGAAGTCCTCGTTGTTGGTCACGGGGGCACTTTCGCATAGCAGTTCGACCATCGCCCCGACCGATTTGTCGGTACCGATGTACATCCCGAAACGACCGAAAGCCGTCTCACGATCCGAACGCGTGTCGGAAAGTTGCTTACCCTTCTTGCGAAGGACTTCGAAGGCGAGATTTTCGTCACCGCCCGATTCCTGCAAGGCCTGCTTGCAGTCCATCAGGGGCAAGCCCGTCCGCTCACGAAAAGCTTTCACGGCCGCAGCCGAAATGGTTGTCATGGGTGAGATACTCCGTAGGGGATTTGGATCAGGCCGAGACGGGGGCGTCTTCGGCCGGGGCGGCGGGTTCGGCTGCCGGTGCAGCGACTTCGACCGCCTGTTGAGCCGCGGCGGCAACACCTGCCGAGGCCTGTGAGTTTCCTTTGCCCTCGATCACGGCGTCGGCGAGGTGCTTCAGGATCAATTCGATGCTGCGAATCCCGTCGTCATTGCCCGGAATCGGCAGATCGATGTCACCGGGGTCGCTGTCGGTATCGATCAGGGCCGCGGTGGCGATCCCCAATCGACGAGCTTCGCGAACGGCGTTGCGTTCTTTGCCCGGGTCGACCATGAACAGCACCTCGGGGAGGCGATTCATGGTCCGCAAGCCGTTCAAGTTGCGGTACATTTTGCGGTACTCGCGGTTGAGCGACGACTGCATTTTCTTGCTGTAGTTGCTCATCCCATCGCCGCTGCGGAGCCCTTCGAGCTCTTCCAGGCGGGTCAGCCGATTGCGAATCGTGCGGAAATTGGTCAGCGTGCCGCCCAGCCAACGTTGGGAAACGAAAGGCATTCCGCACCGCAACGCCTGCTCTTCGATCGCCTCGCCCGCTTGGCGTTTGGTGCCGACGAACAGAATCAGACTGCCGCCCGCGGCCACTTGACCGAAATACTTCTTGGTCCGCAGCAGGCCTCGAAGGGTTTCGCGGATGTCGAGAATGTGGATCTGATTTTTACGGCCGAAAATGAACGGAGCCATTTTCGGATTCCAGAGGCTGGTACGGTGTCCGAAGTGAACACCGGCCTCGATCATTTCCTGGATGATGGTCCCAGCCATCGTGTACTCCTGGGTTGGTGGTCGTTCGGGCTCAAAGCCACCCAGGAGCAGCTCCGCGATGCAAATCCCAGAAAACGGGATGGCAGGGCGGGTCTGGCCGAGTGGCTCAGGGCGAAGCATCCCAGCTAAGCGGGGACCGGCCCTTCGTCCGCAAGGAACAACCGTCGGTTGAATGGACAAAAAACCCGCGAGCAACAAACTCGCGGGCTCAAGAGAATACGCCCGGACGTCGGAATGCGTCAAGGCAGCGAACGAAGATTCAGCTCGCGGCTTTGGCCAACTCGTCTGCCTTGTCCGTCTTTTCCCACGTGAAGGTATCGCCGGAGCGTCCGAAATGCCCACCCGCGGCCGTCACACGGAAGACGGGTCGCAGCAACCGGAGGTGCTCGATGATCCCGGCCGGCGACAGCGGGAAGTGATCCCGGACGAGCGAGCAGAGCCGGTCGTCGCTGACCTTTCCGGTTCCCGTTCCCTGCGTGTCGACAAAGACGCTCACCGGCTCGGAAACGCCGATGGCATAAGCGAGTTGGACTTCGCAGCGTTCGGCCAGTCCGGCAGCGACGATGTTTTTCGCAATGTAGCGGGCCATGTAGGCGGCCGACCGGTCGACCTTGGTGGGATCCTTGCCGCTGAAGGCGCCGCCACCGTGCCGTCCCCAGCCGCCGTACGTGTCGACAATGATCTTACGGCCGGTCAGGCCACAATCGCCGTGGGGACCGCCGACCACGAACTTACCGGTGGGATTGATGTGAAAAATCGGGTCTTTGCGAACCAGGTCGGCCGGCAAGCAGGGGTTGATGATTTCTTCGCGGACGAAATCATGGATCGTCTGTTGGTCAACATCCGGTGAATGCTGGGTGCTCAGGACGACGGTATCGATCCGAATTGGCTTGAAACCTTGATACTCGACCGTCACTTGGCTCTTGCTGTCAGGCCGCAACCAGGGGACCGTGCCCTGTTGCCGGGCTTCCGTCAGGCGATTGAGGATGCGATGGGACAAAGCGATCGGCAGCGGCATCAATTCTTCGGTGTCGCGGCAGGCGAAGCCGAACATCAAGCCCTGGTCGCCGGCGCCGATCGACTTGCCAGACTCCGAATCGCCATTCACCCCTTGGGCGATGTCGGGGCTTTGTGAATCGAGCGATACGAGCACCGCGCACGTCTTGGCACAGATCCCCATCTCGTCATCGACATAACCGACCTCCTCGATCACGTCGCGGACAACCTGTTGATAGTTCACGATCGCTTTGGTCGTGATTTCACCGGCGATGATCGCCAAGCCCGTAGTAACCATCGTCTCGCAAGCGACACGGCTGAGGGGGTCTTGGGCCAAGAGTGCATCGAGGACCCCGTCGGAAATGCGGTCAGCCAATTTGTCGGGGTGCCCCATGCTGACCGATTCGCTGGTGAACAAATAGCTGCGTTCTTCGCCCTTCACTTGCAGTAAACTCCGCACGGGGATGGATTTTTTGGCATAGGATGGATGCCACCAGGGAAGAGAGTAATTGCCGACACGAACCTTGACCACTGGTACCTTAGCCAGGACCGATCGGAATGACCGCCCCCGCCAGCCAACCGCCCCCGATCGACTGGGCCTCCGGCCCGCGACATTCGTCCCGGGCGTGGGGCCTGTCGTGGCTGGTCCATTTGGCGATCCTGGTCCTGCTCGCCTTTGCCGACAGCCCCCGATCGGAGAGGACGCGGGGCGGCGACCGGGAGGAACCGGAACCGACCGCGGACACCGACGGGATCGAGCGGTCGATCGGGCTGTGGCCGAATGCGATCCTGCCGGGCGAGCCGAGCGCCGGAGCCGCCGGGGAATCCGGCTCGAGCCGCAGCCCCCTGGGGACCGGCCCATCCGAACCGCAGCGTTCGGACGCCGTGGGGAGCATCGCCCCGGAAGGTCCGATTGACCTGGAGCGGGTCATGGACGAATTGATGTCGATCCGTGGATGGTCCCCGGCGACCAACCAGACGGATTCTCACGGCGACTCGGTCTCGGCGAGCCTGACCGAGCGTGGGCGCGACGACGAGGCGACGGGCGAGCACGGCCCTACCGGCGGCTGGAGTGCTCCTAGCGGCGGCTTTACTTCCGACGGGTGGTGGGGGGCGAGCGAGGGGGCATCCCGGCCCGACCGCGGGCTCGGCAGCCTGAACCGAGGTCCCGTTGAATCGGTCTATTTGTTCGGTTTGGAAGGCACCGGTCGACGCTTCGTCTACCTGATCGACCGGTCGGCAAGCATGAACGACCGGGAAGGGCGGCCGCTTGCGGCCGTCAAATCGGCGTTGATCGAGAGCCTTCAGTCGCTGACCGAGGCGCAATCCTTCGAGTTGATCCTCTACAACGAGTGGCCGCAAATCTACCTGCCGGGTCCGACGGACAGCGCGGGCGGGTCGAGGCTGCTTCGCGGCGATGCCGAAACGATCGAGCGAGTGATTCGCTACGTCCGCGGGGCTCGAGCGTTCGGGGACACCGATCACCTGGCGGCTTTGCGATCGGCTCTGAGGCTGGGTCCGGACGTCCTGTTTTTCCTGACGGATGGACGGCAGCCGCCTTTGAGCGGTCAGGACTTGGAGGAAGTCAGGCGTTGGGCCGGACGATCCGGAACGGTCATCCATGCCATCGAGTTCGGCGCCGATGCGTCCCCTCCGGTCGAAACCTTCGTACGGACACTGGCTGGGCAAAACGGCGGCGAATATCGATACTTTCCAACCGACAGCCTTTCCCACCCACCGCCGATTGCGGCTGAAGCCGTGTCAGGGGAAGCTGATGAATCGAGTAGCCGCGACCCAATCCCCTCTGTCGGAATCGGAAAGCCATGAACTTTCGACCCACCTGGAACTTGTTCATTCTCTCAATCGCTTTGCTGGCCAGCCTACCGATCGGATGGTCACAGGAAGCTGACCCTCCGTCGCCCACAGAGCCGAAACCCGTTACCCCCGCGCCGCAGGAATCGGCAACTGGGGCGGCGGATGCGGCGGTCCCGGCCGAACGGGTTGACCGGGAAGGGGTAGAAGCGGCACTGCGGCCATTGGTCGCGAAGATCCGCGAAGCGAAGGTTTCGAGAGCGACCGTGGAGTGCGTGAACCGGGGGATGATCGGCGGCCAGGTGTTGTCGAGCGACAAGGTCGTGTATCAGATCGCTTCACAAGCTCCCAACCGCTTTCGGGCGCAAGCCAAAGGGGAGGCGGACTCCGTGCAATTGATCAGCGATGGGAAAGCAGTCACGGCCGTTTTGGGCGAGAACGGGTACTTTCAGACGGAGGCGCCCGAGAACTTGCAGGAGACGGTCGTCTCGCTGCCGGCGCCGTTGGGGCCCTACCCCGAACCGGTCATGGCACTGACCTTAGCCGGTGTCGACTTGACCGGATCCTTCTTGTCGGACATGCAAGGTCTGGAAGTCGTCAACCGTGACGCGTACGACGGCGTGCCGGCGGTGTTGCTTCGGGGCGTGCAAGCGGATGGGGTCACCTGGACCCTGTGGGTCGGCAGCGAACCGGAAAAGGCCCGCCCGCTACGGCTGAAGATCGATTTGACCCCGGTCTTGGCGACGGCCAATGAGTTGCCGGAGAATTTCAAGTTCGAACTCGATTTCAAGTTCACGGCTTGGCGGATGGACGGCGAAGTCAGCGACGACCTGTTCACCTACGAACCGCCCGCGAATCTCCGGCGTTACGAGTCGCTGGAAGACTTCTTTCGGTCGATGACCGAGGCGCCACAACAGCACCCGCTGCTGGGAGAAGCGGCCCCGGGCTTTGTCACCGAAACGCTCGACGGCAACCCGTTCGAGCTGGCGAAGCAGCAAGGCAAGGTGGTTGTGCTCGACTTCTGGGCCACCTGGTGTGGGCCATGCGTGAAGGCGTTGCCGATCGTCGCGGAGGTCGCCGCAGAATTGGCGGATGAGGGCGTGCTTATCTTCGCGGTCAATGTCGGCGAGGAGGCGGACGAGATCAAACCGTTCCTGATGCGGCTGGGTGTCGAAATCCCAGTGCTGCTCGATCCCGACGGCGAAATCGCTGACTCCTACGGGGCAGAGGCGATCCCCCAAACCGTCTTGATCGGCAAAGACGGCCGGGTCGAGGTGGTTCACGTGGGGATTGCCGGCGAGGACGAGTACAAAGCGACGCTGACGAAACAGTTGAAGGCGTTGGCAGCAGGGGAGAAGTTGGCCGAAGAAGAACCCCAGCCCGAATGAGGGCGGCGTCTTTCGGCGTATTCCCGTAGCGGTTCTACCGCTGCTTCTTCCCTCTACTTGTGAGCCTGGCGTCGTGTTCAACCGAAGTTTGTCGCTAGGTTCCGCCGCTAATCTCTGCCGGCGACTCGGCACGGGTTTGAAAGCCGGGGTCGATCTGCTGCGGTTGCTGCAGAGCGAGATGAAGCACGGACCGGCTGCACAACGGGCGGTGATGGGCGACGTTCACCAAGCGATACGCGACGGTGAAACCTTTCCGGATGCGCTGCGGAAGCAGGGCAGTTATTTCCCGCCGCTGCTGCTCGCGATGGCCAGCGCCGGGGACGCGGCCGGCAAGCTGGACAGCACCCTGCTGGCCCTCGCCGATTTCTTCGAACAGCGACTGCGACTGCGGCGGAGCTTCCTGCGTCAAATCAGTTGGCCGATGTTCCAGTTGGTTGCGGCGATCTTGATCGTCGGCCTGTTGATTTACATCCTGGGGGTGCTTCGGCCGCCGACCGGTGGCGAGATGTTCGATCCGACCGGCTTCGGACTGCGCGGGGCAGGGGGGGTGGTTCGCTACTTCGGCTATGTCGCGTTGGCAGGCCTGCTCATCGGCGGCAGCATCTGGGCCTTTCTGAATAACGTTGCGGGGGTCCACAACCTGATCCCGATTTTGTACCGAATCCCGGTCGCCGGCCGGGCGTTGCAGACGATCACGCTATCGCGATTCACCTGGACACTCGCGTTGTCTTTGGAGGCCGGCATCGATCCGATTCGGGCGATCCAACTCGGCTTGGACGCTACGGCGAGCGACTTTTATCGCTCCGGAAAGGAAGACGTGGTTTTGGCAATCCGAGGTGGCAAGACGATGAGCGAGGCGCTCGATGCCACCGGAATCTTTCCGAGTGATTTTCTGTCGGAAATCGAGATCGCCGAACTTTCGGGCACGGACGCCGAGGCGCTGCAGCACCTCGCGGCCCAATACGACGAGCGGGCGACGCGGGCGATGGAGACCCTGGCGACGATCGCCAGTCGGGTCATCGGCTTGGCGGTGATGGTGCTGATGGTGGGCCTGATCCTGCGGATGGCGATGCGGATCATGGGCGGAATTCAAGACGCGCTTCAGCCGATCTGATAACCGCTTTCGGGTCGGTGTGGCCAATGACCACCGTGCTCGGCCACCAAGCGACCGTCCGGTTCCCCCAATGACCGGCCTGCGTCTCCAAGGGCGACCCAGTCGGTCGCGTGAAATGGCAGCGGTCGGGATCTTGGCGAAGACGAAAAGGGCAGGGGGGAGCCAAAGCAACGGCAACGGTTCCGCTCCGCCGATTCGGCGGAGCGGAATTCCTGACCGATCACCCGGTGTGAATCGGCGGCCGGAGGCTACGCGAGTTCAACTGTTGTGAACCGCTTCCTCGGACTCCGCCACTTCGGCTTCGTCTTCCTCCGCCAGCGGGGCGGCGTACCCGCCGACTGCCAACACCCGCTGCTTGATTTCCTCCGCGACCTCGGGGTTTTCGATCAGGAAAATACGGGCCTTTTCCTTGCCTTGTCCCAAGTAGACTTCGCCATATTTGAACCAGGCTCCGCTGCGGGCGACGACCTTGTGCAGGGTCCCCAGGTCGAGCAGGTCGCCTTCGTAGCTGATCCCGTCGGAGTGCATCATGTCGAATTCGGCGACCCGGAATGGCGGGGCGACCTTGTTCTTGACGATCTTGGCTTTGACCCGCTGACCGACCTGTTCCTCGCCATCCTTGAGGGCTCCGATCCGCCGGACGTCGATCCGGCAAGAGCAATAGAACTTGAGCGCCCGGCCCCCCGGGGTGGTCTCGGGGCTACCGAACATCACGCCGATTTTTTCTCGGATCTGGTTGATGAAAATCACCACGCACTTGCTCTTGGCGATAGCCCCGGTCAGCTTGCGCAGCGATTGGCTCATCAGTCGGGCTTGGAGCCCCACGTGGCTGTCGCCGATCTCTCCCTCCAGTTCGGCGCGGGGCACGAGTGCCGCGACCGAGTCGATCACGATCACGTCGACCGCGTTGCTCTTGATCAGCATTTCACAGATCTGCATCGCCTCTTCGCCGCTGCTCGGTTGGCTGACCAAAAGCGTATCGAGTTCGACCCCGATCTTCTTGGCCCAGGTGGGGTCGAAGGCATGTTCGGCGTCGATGATCGCCGCGATCCCGTCGTGCTTTTGGGCCTCGGCGCAGACGTGCAGCGCGAGGGTCGTCTTGCCGCTCGATTCCGGCCCGTAGATCTCGATGATCCGGCCACGTGGCAACCCGTAGCCGCCGAGCGCCATGTCGAGGCTGAGGCTGCCGGTCGAGACCCCCTCGATGCTCAGTTGATGCGAAGCGCCTAAGGGCATGATCGCCCCTTCGCCGAACGTCTTTTCGATCTGCTGCAAGGTCGTGCGAAGGCCCGGCTCGAGCTCGAGCACCGCCTTCATGCCAGGATCGAGTTTCACTCCCTTGGAGGCCGCTTCGGTCGCGATCGTTTTCTTCTTTGCCATTGGTGGAATCCTCATTGCGGGCGGGTAGACGGACGCAGGTGCCGGCAGTCGGACGAGGTGTTCGGCCGAACAGGCATTCAATCTAGGGCCTGCCGGAACCGCCGACAATCGAGCGGCGAATTTCGGACAAGCGTTTGCTGACGTCCTGCCGGAAATCATCGGCGCTGGCTGGGACACGGTAGGTCACTCCCGCGCGAGGAAACCGCTTTTTTTCGGATTCGGACAGGCCGAATCGGCAAACCCGTCGGTATGCGTTACGCTGAGCGCGCCGAACTTCGGACCGGCCCCCGACGGGTTGCCCGGCGAAATCGTTCGCCGTGTGGTTGCTTTCCCATTGTTGTTCCAGCGAGCCCCCCAAGATGACGGACCCAGCGCCCGAACGCGTTCCCAAGCACTTCATCGAAGTGGCGATCGACAGTGATCTGGCGGCGGGCCGGTTCGCTCACGTCGCGACACGTTTCCCACCCGAGCCCAACGGCTACCTGCATATCGGGCACGCCAAAAGCATCTTTCTGAACTTTGGCCTTGCCGAAAAATACGACGGCACCTGCAACCTGAGGTTCGACGACACGAATCCGGCCAAAGAGGAAACCGAGTACGTCGAATCGATCATGGAAGACGTCCGCTGGCTCGGCTGCCAGTGGGATAACCTGCATTACGCCAGCGACTACTTCGGCCAACTTTACGAGTGGGCCGAGCAATTGATCCGCGCGGGCAAGGCTTATGTCTGTGACCTGAGTGGCGAGCAGACCCGTGAGTACCGCGGTACGTTGACCCAGCCGGGTCGGAATAGCCCTCACCGAGATCGCAGCCCCGAAGAAAACCTGGAACTGTTCCGCGGGATGCGAGCCGGGAAGTACCCAGACGGTTCGCGAACCTTGCGGGCGAAGATCGACATGGCTTCGCCGAACTTGAACCTTCGCGACCCCGTGCTGTATCGCATCCTGCGGGCCACGCATCACCGCACGGGCGACGAGTGGTGCATCTACCCGATGTACGACTGGGCTCACGGGCAAAGCGATTCACTGGAGCGGATCACGTTCTCGATTTGCACGCTCGAGTTCGAAAATCACCGCCCGCTGTACGACTGGTTTTGCACGAACCTGGAAATTCATCACCCGCGGCAAATCGAGTTCGCCAGACTGAACGTCACCTACATGGTGATGAGCAAACGGAAATTGCTGCAACTGGTCAAAGATCGGCAAGTCCAGGGGTGGGATGACCCGCGGATGCCGACGATCAGCGGCCTCCGCCGACGGGGCTACACCCCGGAATCGATCCGTAACTTCTGCGCCGATGTCGGCGTCGCGAAGTTCAACAGCACGATCGACATCGTGCGATTAGAGAACGCCGTCCGCGAGCACCTGAACCGGATCGCCTCCCGGCACATGGCGGTACTGGACCCGTTGCGATTGACGATCACGAATTGGCCGAAGAACGCGGACGGCAGCGATCGCGTCGAGATGACCCAAGCGGTCAACAACCCGGAATCGCCGGAAGCGGGGGTGCGTGAGGTCCCGATCAGCGGCAGCCTGCTGATCGAACAGGATGATTTTCGCGAACAGGCACCGGGAAAATTTTTCCGGCTCAAACCGGGAGGTGCGGTACGACTGCGTGCCGGCTACATCATCGATTGCCACGACGTCGTCAAAGACGCCGACGGCAAGGTGATCGAGGTGCGATGCACCTACGACCCGGCGACCAAAAGCGGCGAGGATTCCTCGGGCCGCAAGGTCAAGGGGACGATCCACTGGGTCAGCGCCCCGCATGCCACCCCGGTCGAAGTCCGGAACTATGAACGCCTGTTTTCCGTTGAGAATCCTGAGTCGTGCGATGACGGAAAAACATTCCTTGACCACCTCAACCCAGATTCGCTCCGCGTCACCACCGCTTGGGTCGAACCTTCTTTATGCGACGTCCAGGTCGGCCAAGCCGTCCAGTTCGAACGGCTCGGTTATTACGTCGCCGACCGAGACGGGCGTCCCGGCAATCCGGTGTTCAACCGGATCGTGCCGCTACGGGACACCTGGGGGAAAATCGCCGCAAAGGAACCTTGAGCCCTGACGGTTAGGTATGGCCTACAGGCCTGCGACGGCAAAGCCTTCGCGGTAGGTGGAGCGGAGCAGTTCGTTGGCTGCGGCTAGGTTGGTGACGCGAAGGTCGTCGGCATCCCACATCAATCTCTGATCGGGGAAGCGGTTGGCGACCACGCCCAGCAACAACGCTTCGGTCAGCGGACCCGCGTAGTCGAAGCCGGCACTCGTTTTACCCTCGCCCCGACACGCGTCCACCCATTCGTGGTAATGATTGCCGTTGGCGACTTCCGGCCGAGCGGCCCCGCTGAACTTGGTCTCCGGCATGAGCACCGGTTCGCCGACGTGGGGCAACAACATCAACCCGCCTTCGCCGACAAACAGAGCACCTTGGCCGGGGAGTTGCAGGGAGCTGATGCCCCAATCGCGCGGCAGGTCCAGATCGAGTTCCGGCGGTGCCCAATTGCCGTCATACCAAGTCCAGATCAGCTTGTCGGTAGTGTGCTTGGTCCCCGGAAACTCGTAACGGACCACGTTGCGTTCCGGATGCCCGACATGGGTCGGCGGACGACTGGTCGTCATCGCCCAGCGGGGAGCGGTCAATTCCAAGGCGGCGTACGGGGTGTCGAAAATGTGGACGCCCATGTCGCCGAGCGTTCCGGTACCGAAGTCGATCATTTTCCGCCAGTTGCCCGGGTGGTAGGCCGACGGTACGAACTCTCGCTCGGCGGCGGTTCCCAGCCACAAGTCCCAGTCGAGCGACGCGGGGGGGCTCTGGAAATTAGTCAACGGTCCGCCGTCATAGCCCCAGTTTTTGTTCGACCACGCGAACACTTGGCTGACCGGCCCGATCACACCGGTTTGGATCATTTGAACCGCGCGTCGATACGGGGCGGACGAGTGAACCTGAATGCCCATCTGAGTCACCAAGCCCTTGTCCTTCGCGACGGTTCGAAGCTGTCGGGCTTCGAAAACCTCATGCGTCAAAGGCTTCTGGCAGTAGACCGGCTTGCCCTGCAGCATGGCGGTCATCGCGGCGGGAGCATGGGTATGGTCGGGGGTGGAAACGACCACGCCATCGACCTGGTCACCCAGTTCGGACAACATCTCGCGATAATCCTTGAACCGGCGAGCTCCGGTGTGCTTGGCGCCGGCCGCTGCCAAGCGATCCGAATCGACATCACAGAGGGCCGCGACCTCGACCTGGGCATGGGACGCGATCGAGTTCAGGTCGGCTCCCCCCATGCCGCCCACGCCGATGTGGGCGGTCCGAAACTTGCCGTTGGGCGAAGCGGCGCGGGCCGCCGGGAGGTAGCCGAGGGCGGGAACTGCCAAACCGGCTTGCAGAAAAAAGCGGCGGGTAGGGCGGGGGGCCTGATTCGGTGTGAAGGTCATGGTGGGATGCTCCGAGTTCGTTCGGGATCGGGGAAGGGGGCAATAGGAGGTCGCGGTCAAGTCGGGACGGGGGCCGATGGCTTGATCGCCGAGGCTCGATCATAGACGATCTGCGGTGCGGTTGCCGTCGCAAGGAGTTTTCGCAGGATGACCGCAGGCGAAATCATTTGGGGGACTCGTCGAACGGTTTCCCTTCGTCGACGCCTGGCTGACGGCGTTCCCGGTCGGGTTGACGACGGACCTGAATCCCGAGTTTCCGCATCTTTCCGTAGAGCGTTGTCGGCTTCAAACCGAGTGCCTTCGCGGCGCCGCCGGCGCCATAAACCCGACCGTCGCGAGCATGCAACGCGGCCAAGATCGCCTGCCGCTCGGTTTCGGCGAGCGTCTGCGGCTGGGTCGAAGGGAACTCGCCGGGTCGCGGTTCGCTCGCCGATGCGGGCGTCCCTTTCGGTCGCGAGCCGTCCGGCCCCTGCAACCAACTGGCATCGACCATCAGGCTGTGACCAGCACTGACGATCGTCGCACGCTGAACCAAATTCTCCAATTCCCGGACGTTCCCGGGCCAAGCGTAGTCGATGAGCAGATCCATCGTACCGCGAGGGATACGATCGATCCGCTTGTTCATCCGCTCGGAAAAACGACGCACGAAATGATCCAGCAGCAACGGAATGTCTTCCTTTCGGTCCCGCAGCGGCGGGATGCGGATCGGGAAGACGTGCAGCCGGTAGAACAGGTCGGTGCGAAAATGTCCCTCCGCCGCGTAGGCACTCAGGTCGCGATTGGTAGCCGCGATCACGCGGGTATTGACTTCGATCGGCTGGTTCCCGCCCACCCGTTCGAAGACCCGTTCCTGCAAGACGCGGAGCAGCATCACTTGGGTTTCGGGTGGGACCTCGGAGATCTCGTCTAGCAAAATCGTGCCGCCATCGGCCAACTCGAACCGGCCGACACGCTGAGCGGTCGCGCCGGTAAAGGCGCCGGGTTCGTGCCCGAAAAGCTCGCTGGTGATCAAGCTCGCAGAGAGCGCGGCACAGTTGACCTTGACCATCAACTTGTCGTGGCGTTCGCTCTGGTCGTGGATCGCCCTGGCGATCAGCTCCTTGCCGGTCCCCGTCTCCCCCATGATCAGGACCGTCGAATCGGTGCCCGCCACTTGGCGAATCGCCAAGCGGACCTGACGCATCGCCTCGCTGGTCCCGATGATGTCGCCGAAACTGTGGTCGGAGCGGATTTCCTCTTTCAGGTAGACGTTCTGCTGTTCGAGCTGACGCTTCAGCCTCGCGATTTTTCCATAGGCGGAAGCGTTGTCGATCGCCACACTCAACTGAGCGGCGATTTCCTTCAACAGTTCCATGTCCCAATCGTCCTCCTGATCGGGGTCTGTGCAGCCGATCGCGAGCCATCCCAGGTGCTGCCCGCGGGCTTCGAGCGGCCAGCGCCCCTGCCTGGTCATGCCACGGACGCTCAACCGACCGGTGCTTGAATCCACCGCCGCACCTGCCGGGGCGGACCAGGTCGGCTTGTCCTGCAAATCGAACTCGATCGCCAAAGGCCCCGATTCTCCGATCGCCGCCTCCGCCCCCTGCAAGCTGACCCAATCACAACCGACCAGCCGATGGAGCTCGACCGCGGCGCGTTCGAAGACCTCTCGAAGGTTCAAACTGGACGTCACCAACTGCCCCAGTCGGACCAACAATCGGTAACGCTGTTCCGACAAACGGAGTTGCTCCGTCTGGCGGCTCACCTCGTCCCGCAACACCTCCAGAAATCGGTCCTTCATGACATTGGCTTCGGCCAACCGGGCGTTGGTCGATTGCAGCTCATCGGCCCAACGAGCCTTCTCGATGCTGATCGCCAAATGCCCGGCTAAGCGTCGGAGCAACGTCGCGTGTTGCCGGGTGTAGGCATGCGGTTGGCGGCTTGAAAAGAAAACGACCCCGATCGGCTTGCCGTCGGCCACCAACGGCAGGGTCAGGTTCGATTGCATCCCTTCACTCCGAATCAGCCGGGTGGAGCTCGAATGAGGCTTGGTTCGCTGGTAGGCCTCCAGATCGTTGATGATCCGCGCTTGGCCGGTCTCGATCAGGTGCTCCAGCGTCGACCCCCGCAGCCTGGCCGCGTACCCGATCTTCAGCGACACCTCTCCGTCGGTTCGGCAAGAGATCAACCTCAGCCGAGGCGATTCCCCCTCGATGATCGCGACGGCGATGCGGTTGTAGGGAACCATCCCGGCCAGGCGGAGGTAAACCGAGTCGAGCAGTTGCTCGCAATCGCGACCAAGATTCAGCTGCTCCAGCAGTTCACCGATCAGTTGGTGATAGGAAGCGTTTTCCGCCGTCCAACTGTCCGCGGAGTAATCGTCATCCACATAGCTGACCCCACGATCCTCTGAACCACCCAAATCCATGCCGACCATCCTCTCTGCAAAACCCCGACTCAATCGACGCGATATCGTCATTCGACCAAATATCGTCACACAACCAGTCTACCCGATTTTGTTGGCAGGCTTCGCAACATTCCTCAGTTAAGGCCGATTCATTTCCCCAAGACCGAGCTTGCCCTCCACCTCCCGCCGACGGTGGACCGGAAAAATGACCAAATATCGACACTTTTATCCACTCTGAACGATTGCCTGTGACAGCACAAATCTCCTTAAACCACTTGAAAACAAAGCTTTACGACTAAATAATCAACTTGTGCCGAAAGTTGGCCCTCAGTTTGCTACGTTTGGCTGACATGAAGTCCGGCGACAGTCGGGGCATGGTGATGGCCAGGCGTGTTGAACAGCCGCAAAAGGTCGGCGGATTGGTTAACGGCCGACTCGAATCCGAGGTTCTGGTAGACTTCGGTCTGTCTGTTCAAGCAAAAGTCCGGGCGAAGGTGAGACCGCCCCGGAGTCGCTTGGTCAGGGTACCGTCAGCGCTAGTCCAGAGGCCTCAATCGAGCCTCCGACCATGAGCCGCCTCGAGGGCTGGACAAACCGTCATGCTGGTTCTAGAGGGATCCAAAGACAGGCTCCCGTTCAGTTGCATTTTCCTCAACCGATGAAGTTCGAACATGTCGTCTGAAGCCGCGCTGTTGGAAGACTATTCCAAGCGTGAATACAAGCACGGATTCGTCACGGATATCGAAGCCGATTCGTTGCCACCGGGGCTCAACGAAGATGTCGTGCGGTCGATTTCGCTGAAGAAGGGAGAGCCCGAATGGTTGCTCGAGTGGCGGCTGAAGGCGTATCGCCATTGGCTAACGCTCACAGAGCCGACCTGGCCACACGTGAAGTACCCGACGATCGACTACCAACGGATGGTTTACTATTCGGCGCCGAAGCAGAAACCACTGCTGGACAGCCTCGATCAGGTCGACCCGAAACTGCTGGAAACCTACGAGAAGCTGGGAATCCCGATCGAGGAGCAGAAGGCTTTAGCGGGCGTCGCGGTGGACGCGGTGTTCGATAGCGTCTCGATCGCGACAACTTACAAGCAGACTTTGACTGACGCTGGGGTGATTTTTTGTCCGTTCTCGGAAGCGGTCCGGGAGTACCCCGAGTTGATCCGGAAGTACTTGGGGTCGGTCGTCCCGGCCGCGGACAACTTCTTCGCGGCGCTCAATTCGGCTGTCTTTAGCGACGGCTCGTTCTGTTACATCCCCGAGGGCGTCCGCTGCCCCTTGGAACTGTCGACCTATTTCCGGATCAACGCCCAGAACACTGGGCAGTTCGAGCGGACGCTGATCGTCGCCGACAAGGGCTCGTACGTCAGCTACCTGGAAGGCTGCACGGCCCCCAAGCGGGATGAGAACCAACTGCACGCGGCGGTGGTCGAACTGGTCGCACTCGACGACGCCCAGATCAAGTATTCGACTGTGCAAAACTGGTATCCGGGTGACGAGCAAGGCCGTGGCGGAATTTACAACTTCGTGACCAAGCGCGGAGCCTGTCGCGGTGTCAATTCGAAGATTTCCTGGACTCAGGTCGAGACCGGGTCGGCGATCACCTGGAAGTATCCGAGTGTGATCCTGCAGGGCGATAACTCGGTCGGCGAGTTCTACTCGGTCGCCGTGACCGCCAATCACCAGCAGGCTGATACGGGCACGAAAATGATCCATTTGGGAAAGAACACCCGCAGCACGATCATCTCGAAAGGGATTTCTGCCGGTGTGGGCCAAAACAGCTATCGCGGCTTGGTGAAGATTCAGAAGAACGCGACGAACTCGCGAAACTTTTCCCAGTGCGACTCGTTGCTGATCGGCGACAAGTGCGGCGCGCACACCTTTCCCTACATCGAGGTTCGCAACACCTCGAGCCAAGTCGAACACGAGGCTTCGACTTCGAAGGTCGGGGAGGACCAAATCTACTATTGCCAGCAGCGGGGAATCCCGACGGAAGACGCCGTCAACATGATCGTCAACGGCTTTTGCAAGGAAGTCTATCAGGAGTTACCGATGGAGTTCGCCGTCGAAGCCCGCAAGTTGCTTAGCATCAGCCTCGAGGGCAGCGTCGGCTAGGCCCGTCGGCCGTCCGGAAACTGCCCCCGGCATCGCGGACGCCCAGTGGCGCCGCGGTACCGTTTGCCCCCATCGCATCATCTCAAGCCCCTTTGAACGTCGAAACCATGCTGGAAATCAAGAATTTACATGCCCGCAGTGAAGACACGGAGATCCTCAAGGGGATCAACCTGCGTGTTCAGACCGGTGAGGTCCATGCGATCATGGGCCCCAACGGCAGCGGCAAGAGCACGCTGGCACACGTCTTAGCCGGCCGCGAGGACTACGAAGTGACCGCTGGCGAGATCCTATTCAACGGCAAGGACTTGTTGGAATTGTCGATTGAGGAGCGGGCGGCCGAGGGGCTGTTCATGGCCTACCAGTACCCGGTCGAGATCCCCGGCGTCAGCAACAAGTACTTTCTGAAGGCGGCGATCAACTCGATCCGCAAACATCACGGTCAACCGCTGATCAAGACGTCCGAGTTTCTCGAATTGCTGAAGGCAAATCTCGCCAAACTCGGCATGGACAAGTCGATGATGGAACGGTCCGTCAACGAAGGTTTCTCGGGCGGTGAGAAGAAACGGAACGAGATCCTGCAGATGGCGATGCTGCGGCCTCGTTTGGCGGTACTCGATGAAACCGACTCGGGTCTGGATATCGACGCATTGAAGATCGTCGCGGAAGGGGTCAACGCGTTGCGTTCTCCCGACCGAGGGATGATCGTGGTAACGCACTACCAGCGACTGCTCGATTACATCGTCCCCGATTTCGTTCATGTGCTGGCTGGCGGTAAGATCGTCCGTTCGGGGGACAGGACGCTGGCCCACGAATTGGAAGCCCAAGGCTACGCGTTCTTGGAAACCGAACCGGCGTCTGTCTGATTCCTTACCCGAAATCCCACTCCAATTCGCCCGCCTGTAGCACCATGATCGTGACGGAATTGACCCCTTTCGCTGAGCAATTCGAACGCCTGTCGCAGGACCCGGCCCATTTCCCCGATTGGGTGCAGAGCCTGCGACAGTCGGGCAGGGACCGATTCCACCAGGTCGGTTTCCCCACGACGAAGTGGGAGGATTGGCGGTTCACCCCCGTGACCGCGATTGCCCAGGGCCGATTCGGAAGCGGCCCCGAAAACTCCGCGACCTCGGAAATAACGGAATGGGTAGCGCAAGCGTCATTGGCTGACATGGCTTGTCGCTTGGTTTTCGTCAACGGCCGGTTGCAACCGGGCTTGTCCCAACTCGACAGCCTGCCGGCAGGTCTGACCGTCGGCGGATTGGCCGATGATCTCGAAGCGGACGGGGAAATCGCCACCGGGGTGCTTGGCCGGCAAGCCAACATCGAACACTCACCGTTCACCGCGCTGAACGCGGCGTTGTTTCGGGACGGGGCCGCGATCCGGTTGGCGGACGGGGTCGAGATCGAAGCGCCCTTGCATTTGATCTTTGTCACCTCCGGCGGCGGCGATGCCGTTTGCAGCCAAGCCCGCAACGTCGTGCGAATCGGTCGGGAAAGCCGACTGAAGTTGGTCGAGACGCACGTCGGCGCTCCAGGCGAAGCCTACCTGACCAATTCGGTGACCGAAATCGAACTGGGCGAGGCCGCGCAACTCGATCATCACAAGCTGCAAAGCGACTCGATCGCCGGCTATCACATCGCAACGACCTACGTCAGTCAGGCGGCTTCGAGCCGTTATCGAAACCATTATTTCGCGTTCGGCGGCGCGCTGTCTCGCAACGAAATCCACTGCTATCACGCGGGCGAACAGGTCGAGACCGTCTTGCACGGGCTGTATCTGGTCTCGGGCAGCCAGCTAGCCGACTGCCGCACGCGAATCGATCACGCGATGCCCAACTGCGTCAGCCACGAGGTCTACAAGGGGATTCTGGACGACCGGGCCAGGGGCGTTTTCAACGGCAAAATTCTTGTGTATCCCGACGCCCAAAAAACCGATGCTAAGCAGAGTAATCAGGCGTTGCTGCTGTCCGATGACGCGGTGATCGACACGAAGCCGGAGTTGGAAATTTACGCGGACGACGTGCGTTGCACCCACGGCGCGACGGTCGGGGAATTGGACCCGAAGGGTCTGTTTTACCTGCGATCGCGAGGGATCCCCGAATCGCTGGCCCGCAAGATGCTAATTTTTGCGTTCGCTAACGATGTCGTTCAGGGCTTGCGAGTCGAGTCGCTGAAGCGGCATCTGGAATCCGTATTGCTCGCCGACCATGGCCTTCCCAGCGTTTGAGTCCCGCCGTTTAATGTTTCGAAAGCCGGCCGAACGGGAGCGTACTCTGCCTGACGCCGTCGCTGCCAGTTTCCATCCGATCGTTGTTCACAACCTGCCCGTTTCCTGATAGGGAGTATTAAATATGACCCATGTGGTGGCCCAGCCCTGCGACGGTTGTCGCTACACCGATTGCGTGGTCGTTTGCCCGGTGGAGTGCTTTTATGAGGGGGAGTCGATGTTGTACATCCACCCCGAAGAGTGCATCGACTGTGAGGCCTGCGTCCCGGAATGCCCGGTAGAAGCGATCTTCCACGAAGACAACCTGCCGGCCGAGTGGGCTAGCTACAAGGATCTGAATGCCGAGATGTCGGAAAAGTCGCCTTCGATCACCGATAAGAAAAAGCCGCTCTGCGACTCTTAACCCGAGCTCGAGGAGGGTTCGGGGATCGGTGCGCCAAAGCCGCCGGCACTCGACCGAAAGAAGCTGCCACGATTGACCTGGTCGCGAGGCTTGGTGTCCAGTATCAAGGGAACCGGGCCGAGCCGCCAGCGGTCGAGCGATCCCAGTGCCAGCCCTTGAACTTCGATTCCCGCCCGCCGCAGTTCGGCCAAATACGCCGTCAGGTCCGGCGAGACCTTCAGGCCGGATTGAACCTCGGGTGCCGGGGCTGGTCCGACCGCCTGGTCCCCGACAATCTTGGACGGTGGTGATTCGACGCTCCCGAGCGTCGCGTAGACCAGCTTGCGAATGCCGGCGTGCATCAAGACCGCTGGTCCCGGCAGGATCGAATCGTCGAGAAAGTAGCGGTTGTCGAATTGGCCGGGCCGGCCGGGGGCCCATCCCAACCGTTCGCCGTCGCAAACCCACATCGGCGGCAAGTCCGCGGTCCAACCGCGACGGGCGTGTTCCAGCCAAGGGGCGAAATGCAATAGCGCCGCCAGCGCCCGCTCCGGACGGACCAAACCCAAGGGATTTGGCCAGTTGTCGAAGGTGCAAACGGGTTGAGCCAGGCGGAGGGAAGCGACCTGGGCCGCGACGGCGATACTGAGCACAGGAGGCGAGTCGACGATCAGCCAGGTATCACGGTCGAGCCACGAAGGTGCGGGCAGTTCGCCACGGAGCCAGGGCGGAACCGCCGCTTCCGGCAGTGGTCCCAATCGCTGCGGAGGGATGCGATCCAGAGCAGCGAACAGGGTGGCGCAATGAAACGGTTCCCAAACACTCCCGGGCAGTGGAGCCCAGACATCAAACAGCCGTTCCGCGGTCGTGAAGTCCTTCCACCGGGTACTCCCGAGCGCATCGAGGGCGGAAGGATCGCCCACCAGAACATCGGTTTTTCGCCAACGGGGGATCGGGATGCGGATGCGACCGACCCAGCTCAGTAGGCTATTGAGGATCGACCACAGTCGGGACATAGGTTGCCTGGTGGGTTAGGAAGGGTTGGGACGCGATGCGGCTGTAATAGCCTGCAAAGCGACCGTTGATCAGAAAGGCACCGATCGCCGGGAAACGGGGGCCGTCGGAAAATTCCATCGGTGCGACGGAGAAGCAACGCTGGATCACGAAATCTTGAGGGCATCCCTGAACTTCTCGGATCGTCCGAAACCATTCGTCCGAGGTCACCAAGCTGCCCATCACCACGTTTTCGCCCATGCGACCAAAGTTAGCCTTGATCACCCAATCGGCAGGCCGCGCGACCAGTTCGGATTCCTGCTGGGGAGAAAAGTATTCGGTGTGAGGCGCCAGGGTGTGCAGCCAATCGCGGTCAGTGCAACTGACCATGTCGGGCTCATCCCAGACCGCGAAGACGGCCTTGCTCTGCGAAATCAGCCGGGTCAACGGGTTCATCATCGACAGCCGATCCGCCGCGCGTTTCCAGGTTCGGTGATTCTCCAGCAGAGCAAACCATTCGCCCGGATAGAACCGCACGGCCGCGGCGATCCGTTGGCCATGAACCGTCGGCTTCCCGAACCACATTCCCAGATGACGGGGGGAACAGAGCACCGTCGGTTGGCCGCGGGCCTGGAGCAGGGACTCCAGGACCAGCATGTGCTGCATGTCCTCGGAATAGCCAGTAGCGTACATCAGGGCGATTCGGCCGGAATCGGGTAGGGCGGCCAAAAACCGTTCGGCAAATCGATCGACGAACCGCAAGCCGGGATGGTGCTGACCGAGCAATTCGGCGGCCGCGATCACTTCGTTGAACCCGCCGGGGACGTCCTCATTGAACTCGGAGACGGCCCAACCGCCTTCGGGACGCGGGAAGAAGTCGTAACGGGCCAATTGAAGCGGAGAGTCCGGTTCGCGCGCGATCAATTCCGCCACCGGCCCGGGGATCCCGATCCGCCGAAGCACCTCGGGGCAGGCCTTCGCCCGTCGTTCGATGTCGCGAAGGATCGCCGCCAAGCGTTCGGCCAGACCGACGATCTCCTCATGTTCTTCCTGCGAGAGGACGATGCTTTCGGGGACCACGTTGAGGCTGCCGGTCACGAACGCGTCCCATTTGAAATACCGGAACCGCAACTTCCGGATGACGTCTTGGAACTCCGCGGGTGTGATTTGCCAACGCACGCTTCTCAACGGTCCACCCCGATCGCCCAGGAATCGAGAGTCCGTCGGATCAACCAAAACGTGACCGTCAACGCGGCGTACGCGATCGCCTCGAATTGCCGGAGGTCGACCTTACCGAGGGTCTGAGATTCGACGGTGGTCATCAAGACCGGCACCCTGCGAGCACAAAGCTGGTGGGTCAAGATCATCCCGGCGATGATCCCCAACCCCAACAAGCCTTCGCTCCAACCCCAAAAATCACCAGCCACCCCTTCGGTGATCATGCTCGCGATCCCGAGCAGGTAGACGGTCACCGCGCGGGCGGCAGGGAGGTCGCGATCCTGCACGAGGCTGGCTCGCAAAGATTTCGATTCACCGCGGATGTAGACCCACACGGCCAACAACAGGATCGACCAGCCGGCTAGAAAAAAGCCCCCGGGAATCCACCAGCCACCCTCGTCGTCACCGACGGCATCGGCCTCGCCCCACACCGATCCGCCATAGATCATTCCCGTCGCTATCGCGAACCCCGAGACGACGAGGGAAACGGCGAGGTTCCGTCGTTGGTAGATGTCGACATGAACCCTGAGTCCGTAGGCCTGCGGCACCTTGAACCCCAGACCGATCACGGCGGCCATGCCGATCACGAGATAAAAGAAGGTGTAGAAGCCGGTGACGCTGGGATCGGCGTGGTTTGTCAGCACATAGGCGATCCAGAGGACCGAGGTGGCCAACGCCAGCGGCGGCAATCCGGCTGCCGGATTGTCGCGACGAAAAAGCCGGTGAATGAATAACCCGAGTGTTTTGGGGGCGAAGCTCACCGTGAGCGCGATCGCCACCAAAAAAATCAGCAGCTCGTCCTCACCCAAATGACCACTCCAGACAAGGGGAAGCGTTGGCCCTAGGCGGTGACTCGCACCCGCCCGGCCTCGGAAGCCTCTTGATGAAACCGGATCGCCCGATCAGGCGACTGGCTAAGCTCGGGTCAGAGTGTCGCCCCTCGCCGGGGCGATTTCAAGCGAAATCCCCGAAGTTGCCCGAACAAGCTGGTGCCCGTCAATTCGACGGAACCCAAGCCGCCTTGCGTCGCACGGGTGTGGGAGGTGGCCCGTCCGCCTGCCGTTCGACCCCTGATCCGACGACGGCGGCATGCCCGGTCGGTTCGACCCGCATCATTTGGGTAGGAGTTTGGAGGCGGCTGAGCGGGGTGTCGTTTACCGAAACCGGGCCGCGACCGCCGGGCTCACCGAGCATCGGCTCCCATCCCAGCGGCCCGTTCAAGGCCCCTTCGAACTCATGCAGTTCGACATCGGGAAACCCACCGTCGGGCAAGCCGATACCGGACGCGGGTGCTGGCAACTCGGCATCGTGAACCGTCGTCGGTCGTCGGGTCGGGACCGATTCGGGATCGGCGATCTCGCCCTGACGAACCGCTGCGGGCCGCTGGACCCCGTATTGCCAAGGGTGTCCCGCACTCCGTTCGCGAGCCCTTTCCAGGGCGTCCCAGTAGGCCTTAGCGTGCCAGGGGCCCTCGGCGATGTCGATCCCGTTTTGTTGAAGCAAAGTCCCCTTCAGGTAGTGGACGTAATTGATCGATTTGTTGTACTCGGTCAACGAACGGTAGTAGTCGATCTGGGCTTGGGCGCGACGAATTTGGCTCTGAAGCACGGTATTCACGGCGGTCCGTCCACCTTTGTATTCGGCCAATCGCGCTTGCACTTCCTGCTCGGATGCTTGCCACCGGCGGGCGTTGGTTTGCACCAAGCCGTAGTGGCTGCGGAGCTTACCGATCGCGTCGCTGAGTTGGCTGACGTACAGCCGTTCTTGCTCTTGCAGAAAGGCTCGCTCTTTCCCGAGCCGGAATTGGGCGTTGCGGATTCGCGCCAACTCCCGGCGCGAACCGATCGCGGCCGGTTGGATATCGAGTCGGACGGCCGCTTCTTGGAAATCGCCGCTGGTCAACTCGCCCAGCGCGGTCGATCCGGGGTCGGGGAACCGCGGGTTGGAACCGCGTCCCAGTCCGTATTCATCGCCGACACCGACCCAGCGGTAGAGCAGCGACAAGTTGACTTCCGGTAGGATTTGGTTTTTCGCCGTGATCAGTTCCAATTCGTTCTGTTTGATCCGAGTTTTTGTCCGACGCAATTCGGGAGCGAGATAGAGCGATTGGGCGACGATTTCGTACCAATCGAACTCGACCCAGGCGATCGTGGGCTCGGTGATCGGGCGAATCAGGCGGCCGTCAGTCGGGGCGAGGCCCAATTTTTCCCGCAGGGCGCGCTCGGCACCATAAACCCCTTGGCGATCGATACCTGGCAGGTTCGAACCGGCCAGGGCCGATTCGAGTTGGCCCTTGAACTGGAAGTACTGTTCGGTCGCCTGAGCGAGGTCTTGCTTCGTCCCGGTCCCACCCTCCAAATTCAGTTTCGCGAACTGGGCCGTCGCTTGGGAACTGTTCCGCCCCACCATCGTCGTCGCGACGTTGCGGTAGGCGAGATAGAGATCCCAATAAGCGACCTCGACATCTCGGACCAGGTTGCGGACCTGGGATTCGAAATCGGTGATCGCGATGTCTTCGTTGAGGCTCGCCAGCACGACCGGAATCCGATTGACCAGGGTGCCGCGATTCCGCATCAACGGGTGCTGAATCTGGGCCTCCACCAACGCCGTCCAGTCGCTGCGGAAATTCCGAACCTGTGGGTTTACCTCGATGTTGTTGGAGCCGTACAGCGTTTGCTGGCGCAGCGTCGCGACGCCACCGGTCGCCATTCGCTTGCTGATCGCGCTCTGCTGGGTGACATCATCCGCCTGGAAGAATTGGGGATTGAACGGGTTTGTACCCCCGGCGTTGCGAGGCCGATCGGTGTTGTTCCAGCTCAAGAAGCTGCTGGTTTGCGCGTCGAACTCGGCGAGCGCGTCCTCGACCCCTCCCACCTGATTCGACCGAATGGCACCCCGAGGAAGTACTCGGTTGCCTTGGCCGTCGACCGTCAAAGGGATCGACTGCGTGGTGCTCTGCTGCACCGCGATGTCGTAAACGCTGCCGAATTGGTCGGACGTGCCACTGGTGAATTGGGAACCCACGTTTTGGCGGATCTCGGCCGTGCCGCTGGTCGTGAAGAAGAACTTGGCGTTCTGCAACGCGATCGAAACGCATTCCTCGAGATCGAGATCCCAATATTCCGCGTAGGCGTGGTTATCCAGCGTCAGCGGCGGCAACGACTCGGTCGTCTCGGCCAGACTCTCCACATGCACGTCGGGGTATTCCACCCGGGTCGCGGCGTGAAGGTAGTACTGCAGGTCGGGCGATTCGCCAGCGAAAAACGGCTGGGTCGTCGCGCAACCGGTCGCCATCACCAGGGCGAGCAGCAATTGAACGCAGGCGGCGGACTTGAAGATCGTCTGATTCATCCGATGACTTCCGTTGCTAACCCCGACCCTCCGGCCGCGCAAACCCTCTCCCCCGCCGACGCTTGCGCAACGGGAGTGGTTCGAGATCACGGACTGATTGATCGGGATGGAGTGTGGAAGCCCCCCACACGCCGAAACCGACTCCGCCACAGGCGGCGCGGTTCCTTCGCCCGAAAGCTAGGATCGGCGGGTGAGCAGGTAAACTTTGACGATTCCGCAAAAAATAACGACGCGATCGACTGGGCGTGAAAATCACGCCCCGAGGCAGCGATTCGGGTCACCAGGCTGTGCGGCAGATCCCCCATTGTCCGCAATTTTCGTCAACAGCGACCTCGATCATCGAGATCGCGTCACCGAACTTGTCGCGAGTCCGTTCGCGAATCTGTTCCAGGATCACTCGAGCGATTTCCTCTGCGGTCGTGTTGATCACCGGCAGCAGCACGCAATCCTCGTTCGGGAACACCCACCGCCGATCGCGAAAACGGGCGGTCGTTTCTCGTTCGTCCTGAGAGACGATGATTTCTTGGTGGTCGGTCGGCAGCAGAACGTGGTGGTCCAACTGGGAGGTGATTTCCAGGACCGCGTCACGCAAGGCGATGAAGTCGACGACGTAACGATTTTCATCCAGCGGCCCCTCGACGGTCACACGGACGCCGTAATTGTGACCGTGGATGCGCTCGCATATGTCCTTGGCGAAGGTGATGAAGTGGGCTGCCGCAAAGGTGAACGCCTCCTTGGAGACCTCAACTCGGTAGACTGCGGGAGCTGCGGAATCTGACATTTCTGCGACCAATTCATGAGGGAAGGGCGTTGATTCGAACCGGCCCTGAGTTCAGCCTGTTTTGGCCTGGGCTAGCGGCCGTTCGTCCAGATCGTTGACTATACTGCGGTCGCCAACCTGGAGGACCGGGCCGGTCCCAGGCTGCCGCAGGTTTCGCGGCCGGGTTTCCCGCAGTTCCCTTTCTTTCAGCCGATAGGCCTGATGATTCAACGTATTCTCGTAACCGGCGGAGCCGGCTTTCTCGGTTCGCACCTCTGCGAGCGACTGGTGGCCGACGGACACGACGTCATCTGTCTCGATAATTTCTTCACCAGCCAGAAGACGAACGTCACCCACCTGCTCGACAAGCCCAACTTCGAGTTGATCCGGCACGACATCACCTTGCCGATCCACCTGGAAGTGGACCAGATTTACAACATGGCCTGCCCCGCCGCCCCCGGGCACTACCAATACAACCCGATCAAGACGATCAAGACCTCGGTGTTGGGGTCGATCAACATGCTGGGGATCGCGAAACGCTGCGGCGCAAGGGTCTTGCAGGCCAGCACCAGCGAGATCTACGGCGACCCGGAAGTGCATCCGCAACCCGAGAGCTATCGCGGGTGCGTCAATCCGATCGGGCCACGGGCCTGCTACGACGAGGGGAAGCGGGTCGCGGAGACGCTGTTCATGGATTACCACCGCTCCAATGGAGTGGACATTCGGATCGTGCGGATCTTCAACACCTACGGCCCGCGGATGCATCCGTACGACGGCCGCGTGGTGTCCAATTTCATTCGCCAGGCCTTAGCAGGCGAACCGATCACGATTTTCGGTGATGGGGAGCAGACCCGGTCGTTTTGCTATCGCGACGATTTGGTCGACGCGATCATCGCGATGATGAACGGCCCGGACGACTTCATCGGACCGGTCAATATTGGCAATCCGACAGAATTCACGATCCGCGAATTGGCCGATTTGGTCATCGAGCTGTCGGGCTCCAGCTCGAAACTGGTTCAGAACCCTTTGCCTCCGGACGATCCGACGCGACGCCAGCCCGACATCACGCTGGCCCGCCAGCGGCTGAATTGGGAGCCGAGCGTGCCGCTGCGCGAGGGCCTCGAAAAGACGATCCGCTGGTTTCGGTCGATCGATTTGGCCGATTATCGGCCACCGACGCCGAACTACGCCTGACCGTTCCCCGCGATCGGGCGCAGTCGGTCCGTTCCCATCAGCGGCTGCAGGACCGCGGGAACGCTGATGCTGCCGTCCGGTTGCTGGAAGTTCTCCAACAACGCGATCATCGCCCGACCGGTGGCGATGGCGGTGCCGTTCAGGGTGTGGACGAACCACGTCCCTTTCTGGCCGGCGGTTTTTCCACGGATATTGAGTCGGCGGGCTTGATAATCGGTGCAATTGCTGGTGCTGGTGACTTCGCCCCATTCCCCGGCTGCGCCGCGCCCCGGCATCCAAGCTTCCAGATCGAACTTGCGGTAAGCTGGCCCGCCGAGATCGCCGGCCGCCGTATCGATCACGCGGTAGGGAATTTCCAACGCATCGAACAGTTCGCATTCCAGCGACTTCATCTGATCGTGCATCACGTCGCTGTCTTCCGGCGTCGTGAAGGCGAACATCTCGACTTTGGTGAACTGGTGGACCCGGTACAGCCCCTTGGACGCCCGGCCCGCGGCTCCCGCTTCGGTACGAAAGCAGTGACTCAGCCCGCAGAGCCGCATCGGAAGCCGATCGGCTTCGATCGTTTGGTCAGCCAGCATGCCGCCGAGGGTGATTTCGGCGGTAGCGACCAGATTCAATTCCGTATTCTCGATGCTGTAGATCTGGGTTTCCGGCCCCCGGGGAATGAAACCCGTCCCATGCAGGATCTCGGTCAGCGCCAGGTCGGGCGTGGTGACGGGGGTGAAGCCGCGATCGGCCAGGAAGGTGACGGCAAAGTGCTGCAGGGCCAAGTCGAGCCGGACGGCCGCGTTCTTAAGGAAGTAAAACCCAGCCCCCGCGACTCGAGCTCCCGCCTCGAAGTCGAACAGGTCATGCAACCGACCGAGTTCCAAGTGATCTTTCGCAGGAAAGTCGAAGGCGGGGATCGGCGTGCGGCCGCGTCCGACTTCGACCGCGTCTTCTTCTCCGCCTTCGGGAGCGTCGGGATGGGTCAGGTTGGGGATCTGGCGGAGCAGGTCGAGGATTTCGGCGTCCAGGGCGTCGTGCGCGGCCTGGGCGGCGTCCTTCTGTTCACGGAGCTCACGGCCCCGCGCGATTCGCGCCGCGCGGTCCTCCGCGTCGCCGGCCTTGCTGATCGATTGGCTGACCTCGTTCGCCAAACGGTTCAATTCTTGAGCCGTTTGGAGACGCTGGTTCCGTTCCTGCTCCAATTCCACAAGCCGGTCGATATCGCAGGGGACGTTCCGGCGTAGGCAATTCCGACTGACGAGGTCGGGATCTTGAAGGATCAGCTTGCGGTCGAGCATCGCGGAGAGCAGGTCTGGGGAGGGCGGCGCACTTGAGTAAGACGACGGGGCAAGGTTAGTGAGATTCCCGACGGCTGTCCATCAAGGTGTTGAAACCCCGAGCGATCCGTTGGCCTGGTGCAACAGGGCTTGGCCGCGCAGGCCACGGAGCAGATTCTCGACCGACAGTTCGGCCATCGCTTGCCGGGTCTGCTCGGTGGCACTCCCCAGGTGAGGGGCGATCACGAGATGTTCCGAGGCCAGCAGCGGGTGGTCACGGGGCAGGGGTTCGGGATCGGTGACATCCAAGGCGGCCGCGTCGATCCGCCGATCGCGGAGCGCGTCGGTCAAGGCTTCGGTGTCGACTACCCCGCCGCGAGCGATGTTGACCAAGACGGCGGTCGGTTTCATCCTGGCCAATTGGGCCCGACCGATCAGCCCGGCCGTTTCGGGTCCCAGCGGCACGCACAGCATTACGAAATCGGACTGGGCGAGCAGTTCGTCCAGGTCGCGGTATTCGGCATTCAGCCCCGCGGGCAAATCGGTGCGGGGACGGCGATTGTGATAGAGAATCCGCATGTCGAAGCCGGCAGCCCGCCGGGCGACGTGCAGGCCGATTCGCCCTAAACCGACGATCCCGATCGTTTGGCCGTGGACTTCCAGGCCGAGCAGCTTTCCCGGGTCGTAGTGGTTGAAATCGGGGCCACGGGCGAACCGGTCGCCGACGATCAGTCGCCGGGCGGCGGCCAACAGCAGTGCAAACCCCATGTCGGCGGTCGCGCCGTCCAGCACGCCGGGCGTGTGACCGACCGGAATCCCTCGGGCGGTGGCAGCGTCCAGGTCGATGTGATCCACCCCCACGCCGTGATTACTGATCACACGAACGCCCGTCAGGCGATCAAGCCAAGGGCCATCGACCGCCTGGTGGCCATAGGAGTAGACGCCGTCCACCGGTCGTTTCTCACCCGCTCGAACCGCCTCCCAAGGCACGCACTCGACGTGCCCTGCCAGCAAACGGCTGACGATCGGTGGCAACGGGTCGACGACGACGCGGGGCAATTCGACAGAAACCATGGCGGCAGTGCTCTGGCGGGTTAGCGACCTCGCTGAGATCGCGCGAGAAACGGGTGCTTTCGATCGCTCGCAAAGTGGCGTGTCCGAACCTCTTCAAGGGGACGCCCAGACGGCTCAGACAAAAACCTCGGCGGACAAGTCGCCACCAGCATAGCGGTCTCGGATCGGCCGTACCCATTCGTCGATGAACTCGTCGACCTGCTGGGGGGCTCGGCCGACATGCCGAGTCGGGTTGGCCAGTTCATCGATGTCGATACCGGCGAAGGCCGGGTCCTGTTTGAGCCTGTCCAGAAGGTCGTTTTCGGCGGCCTCGGACTTGACCCGGGTGGCCGCGGCCTGGCTGTGCAGGCGGATCGCTTCGTGAAGTTCTTGGCGATCTCCGCCCGCTTTGACGGCGGCCATCAGGATCGCCTCAGTGGCCATGAACGGCAATTCCGCGGCCAGGTTCTTAGCGATCGTACGGGGATAGACGACGATCGCCTCGGCGATGTTTTGCATCAGCACCAGGGAGGCGTCGACCGCTAGGAACGCTTGCGGGATCACCAACCGTCGGTTCGCACTGTCATCCAGGGTTCGTTCGAGCCACTGGGTTGCCGCGGTCGCGGCAGTGCTCGACTGCAAGCTGATCACGAACCTCGTCAACGCGCAGATCCGCTCGCTCCGCATCGGGTTGCGCTTGTAGGCCATCGCGGAACTGCCGATCTGGTCCTTTTCGAACGGCTCTTCCAATTCCTTGCGGTTGGCCAACAGCCTCAAGTCGGTCGCGGTTTTGTGCAGACCTTGGGCGATCCCGCTGAGCGCATCGACGATTTGGCTGTCGACCTTGCGGGGGTAGGTCTGGCCGGTAACGGGATAGACGTCCGCGAAGCCGATCGTCTGAGCGACGGCCCGTTCGAGCTGCCGAACCTTCGCATGATCGCCATCGAATAACTGCAAGAAACTGGCTTGGGTGCCTGTTGTCCCCTTCGTGGAACGGGCTTTGAGGGTCGCCAAACGATGCTCGATCGCCTCGAGATCGATGACCAGGTCATAAATCCAAAGGCAGCAACGCTTGCCAACCGTCGTCGGCTGTGCCGGCTGAAGGTGGGTGAACCCGAGGCAGGGGAGGTCACGATACCTTACCGCGAAGGTGGCGAGCCGATCGACCACAGCCGCCAAGCGGGACGCGACCAGCCGCAACGCATCCCGCATCAGGATCAGGTCCGCGTTGTCGGTGATGTAACAACTGGTCGCCCCCCAATGGATGATCGCTTTGGCATCGGGACATTGATCACCGTAGGCATGGACGTGGGCCATCACGTCGTGCCGAAGCTTCCGTTCATATTCCGCGGCCACGTCCAGGTTCAGCCGATCTCGGAAGCTGCGGAGCTGATCGAGCTGTTGATCGCTGATCGCCAATCCCAGCAACTGTTCATTTTCGGCCAAGGCGATCCAGAGGGAACGCCAGGTTCGAAATCGGCGATCATTTCCCCAGAGGCTGGCCATCTCGGGCGAGGCGTAGCGGGTGATCAGCGGATTTTCGTAACGGGAAACTGACTCAGCATTCATGCGGATTTGGCTCGGGGCTCGAGAGTAACGGCATTTCGGCGACCCTGCGGTTGCGATAAGATAAGCCGGTCGCAGGGAGCGGACCAGGCGACCCGATTCAAGCGGACCCTTCGTATTCGATCCTCCATCCGGCACCTAGGTGCTTCGGTAGCCGTATGATCCGATCTCACCAGACAGCGATTCCCGGCGATTCCACTGCAACCGGGGGAACGCAGGCTCAGCGGGACCGCCGCGTCCCGACTGTGGGAACGTCGTTCACCGAAACTCCGGTCACCGTGAACGCGGTGGCTGGCCCCTGCCTTCGCCTTGCTACCGGCACCCGGCCCCGTGAGGCTGCCGGCCCGAGGCCGTCTGGGACGAATGGTCGCCCCCTTCGGCTCAAGGGCCCTGCGGGTCTGGTGCGGATAATCGCCTGCCTGCTGCTCTGGGGATGGGGATTAGGGGCCACCGCCTCGGCCCAAGACGATAACTACGTCCCGGCGATCCGCTTGGTCCCCGATTCGGTAGCCGGGATGGCTCGGATCCCGAATGTCCCGAACCTGATCACCGCTTGGGAAAAAACGAATCTCGCCGCCTTGGCCGACGATCCGGCCATGCAACCGTTCATCGAATTCCAAAAATCGGTCTCGTCGCAAAAATCCGAAACACTCGGCTTCGCGATCGGTGTCCGCCCTGAAGACATCTTGGATGTCGCCACGGGTGAGGCGGTCGCGATCTGGCTGCCATTCGAAGACCCGCGGCGACCGTATGCCGTCGCGGTGATCGTCGACATCCGCGGAAACGAAGCCCAAGCCAGAGGCTTACTGGACCAGGTCGATATGGACCTGAAGGCCGCGGGAGCGACCCGTCAGGTCACGACGTGGGCAAAGCAGGAAATCCGCCGGTACTCGCTGAAGCCGTTGCCGGGGCAACTGAAAGTCGACGAAGTCGCGATCACGATGAACGAGCAGCGATTGATCGCGACCGACCGTGAATCGGTTTTGGTCTCGCTGTTGGAATCGGCCTCCGGCAAGGACACCCAGCCGAAACTGGAGCTGGCTGCGGATTACATTGGGGTTCAGGAACAGACCGTCAGCCGGGTCGGCGAATCGCCGGATGCCACCGTCGGACTCGAATGGTTCGCCCGCCCGATCGCGATGGGAAGGATCGTGAAAGAGGTCACGAAGATCGATCGTGGTCGCCAGGTGAACATCATCAACCTGCTGGAACGTCAAGGCTTCGACGCGGTCGCCGCGGTCGGTGGCCGCGTGACCCTCGGCGAAGGCGACTTCGACCTGCGACACACCGGTTTCATTTGGGCCCCACCGATCCCGGGAGAACCGGAACGATTCCGACTCGCCGCCCGGATGCTGCGAGCGATCAATGTGCCTGACCAACCGATTCCGGCTTGGGTCGGCCCGTCGATCGCCAGCTATGCAAGGATCAATTGGGAACTCGCGAAAGCCTTCTGGTACGCCGAAACGTTGGTGGACGATGCGGTTGGCGAGCCCTTATTCCAGGACCTGCTCGACGGGATCCGGGACGATCAATTGGGACCGCAAATCGACATCGCCAAGGACGTGATCCCGAATTTAGGTGAGCACGTCATCGTCCTCTCAGACAACGTGACACCGGCGGACCTGCGCAGCGAGCGGATGTTGGTAGCCATCGAAACGACAGATGCCAAAACCCTTCGGCAAGTGGTCCGAAAAACGATGGAAGTCGACCCCGACGCGACGATCGTTCCGAGCCCCGTAGCGGGTGTCGAAGTCTATCGGGTCTTGCGGACGGAAGAACCGATCGATTTCGAAGCCGAATTGTTCAGCGATTTGGGAATCGAAGCCAATGAGGACGCGCCGGCCCCGTTGCTGAACGAATGGGCGATCACCGTCCTGGACAACCCGGACGGCCAATCCGCGGGCGGCAAGACGCCTGGATACCTCGTCTTTTCATCCCACCCGGAGCTGATGCTGGAAACGGTCGAACGCTTGTCAGCGGCCAATCCGCAACCCTCCCTCGACCAAACGCCGGAGATGATTTTGCTCCGTGAGCACCTAGAAGCCCTAGAAAGCGAAGCGGCAGCTCAAGAGGGGCATGCGGTCGTTCGCATGGCCAGAACGGACCTGACCCTGCGAGCCAAGTACTCGCTGATGCGGGAAGGCAAGCTGCGTGACAGCGATTCGGTCATGGCTTCGCTCTTTCGGCGGATCTTCATTTCCAAGGATGACGAGGCGGAAGATTTGGGCACGGACAAACTGCCGCCGTTTGAGCAGATCCAGAAATACTTTCGCCCCGCGGCGGGGATTTCCCAAGCGACACCGCTGGGCTGGACCCTGGACGGCTTTCTCTTGAAGTGAGCACCGGCGTCCCGCCTGACCTGGGGGCTGCCAGTCGCGCGCCCGACTCGGGTCGGGCGCAAATTCAGTGACGCTCGTTCGGGTCGGAATCATGAGGATCGATCACGTCCAGGAGGTCATCGGGGATCGGTGGCCCGAAGCGTTCCTCGTCGTCAGACGGTTCCGGATCGAGGCGGTAGGGATCGTCCTCACCTGACTCGCGATCGGAATCTCTCGCTGGCAGCACCAACTCGCCGGTGATCGGATTGGGAACAAGCGTGCTCCCGCCCTCACCGGTCAAAAAGATGACGTCACCGGAATCCGAAACGGTGGCCGTTTCACCGCGACCGGTCTCGATCCCGATGTTGGGAAAGATTTCCTCGACGTTGCCGCGAAGCACTTGGCGCCCCAACGCGATCGCTCGCTCCTCGCTCCAGTTCCGCCGCAACACAAAGTCCTCCGTCAGCACATCAGCGAGGACTTGGCGGTACATTTCGAATTTGGGTGCGATGAACTCCAATTTGTACGCGTCGCTGTAGTAGCCGATCTGTTTGTTGCTGGGCACGGCCTCCAGGCGGGCGGCCAGATCACGCCGGATAAAGCTCGGCGTGTTGCTATACCACCAGTGGCCGTTGGTGATCACGTTCGGAAAAATCCAAGCGTAACTGACCAATTCCTGATTGGTCACACTAGCGAGAACGGAAATCGGGAACTTGACGTCGGGAAAGGCATTGAACAGTTCGGCGTACTGGATCAGCGACACGCGGCTGTCGTACAGGTCGCGGCCTTGATGAACCCCTGCGGGGTAAACATTGCGATTCACGCCGATCATCAGGTCCAGCGGCAGGCGATACTGGTCGCACAATTCGGCGATCGTCCAGAAAACTCGTCGGCCGAGCGCATCTCGGTTGGCCGCCTCCGCCGATTCGCCTTGCTTCAAAACCGCATCCCACGCCGTCGTGGCACGTCCGTCGGAGACCGGGGCAGGGCTGAAATGGGGCGGCAAGGAAATCGCACAAGCCCGCGCCCCTCGGGAGACGAAGTGCCGAACGCGCTGCTCGAGCGCCATGCGGATCGACATCAGCGAGCCGTCGAGTGCTACCCCGGACGCCGCGGCCAGCCGCTGGCGAACGTCAGGCTTGTGGAGATGAAAGACGAGTTCGTCGGTCCGGAGACAGGGGATGAAGGTCGCCGTGTCGAACCGCTCCAACGGGTCGTCGAAATCGTTGGTCAGGAAAACGGCGGCCACATTCGATTGTTCTAAGACACGCTCCGCCCAATCGGCCGACGCCATCACCCGCTCGGATCGATCGAACAATTCCTGCCAATCGTGCCGCCCGATCACATCCCCTTCCCAACCGAGGAATCGGCGGCAAATGTCGATCAACCAAGAGAACTGGGCCGTATTGGTGAGCGGCTCCATCCCCCCCGCCAAACTCTCGACCAGTTCGCGCGGTGAAGCGCCGGGCACCTCAATCCGGGACTTGGGCATGCCAGCCGAGTGCGCCAATTCCGTGTAGTAGTGGTAGCCGAGCAGGTCGGCGAGTGTCCGCGAAGCGGGATCCAGCGGATTGATGTGGGTGTGCGGGTCGATCAGTGTGATCTGGCGAAGCGCTTCTAGGATCGAATCACGGGGCGATGACATTGCGAGGGCCACTCGGTCGTGGGGGTAGCGGGCGGATGCGGAACCGAAAACGACATCTTAACCCCTCTCGGCCTATCCAGGGGAACGACGATCGAGGGTCCCCAACGGGCACGCTCTCGCCCCTCAGCCAAAATCGCTTCCCGAAAAGCAACGGCGGGGACCGGATAGAAAGCCGGGGACAAACCGGCAGGACGGGGCGGCGAGCAGGAGGCGCAGCTTGGCTCGAAAAGGTTTGACGCCGGCACCCACCAACCGTCTACAATGTACCAGCAGGCTCACGACCACCTGGAGGTTCTGATTGATGGCCGAACTTTGGACGACGCATGCCGACCGTTCGATCGCCCCCGTCGCCTTGCCGACGGTGCTCACAGAACCGGAGGTCCACACCCGACCCGATTCGCGCCCGGTCACGGCGTCCCGGATGCGATCGTCCGGTAACCCCCGCATCGAATCGCGGTCGAATGCGGCCAATGTCGCCGTCGGGCAATCGCTCTACTTTTTGATCGCCCTTGTGTCGTTGCTGGGCGCCGCTCGGTTCGTGATGCCGGTCGTGGTGGAGGAGTTGCGTTACGCGTGGTATCGAGGCGAGCTTCGGGCACGGCACGAGGCGAGCGGCGACGGCTTGAGAAACGTCTCGCTCGGCGCACTCAGCGAGGCCTACCAAATGGTGACGCAGCATGTCGGTCCCAGCGTCGTCCATATCGACGTCAGCCGAGAAAACGCTGACCCGCGGGCCCGCATGGCCAACCTGCTGGGAGGCCCCATCCCGACCGAAGTGTTTCCTCAAATCGCAGACCAGGGCAGTGGTGTGGTGATCGATGCCGAAGGGTACGTGATGACCAACTACCACGTGATCTCGGAGGGCAGCCAAATCATGGTCGGCCTCAGCGACGGCCGCCGTGTGCCAGCCCAGGTGATCGGCAGCGATCCGCTGACCGACCTGGCGTTACTCAAAGTCGAAGCCGACGGCCTGATCCCGATCCGTTGGGGCGACAGCGATCGGTGCCTGGTCGGTTCGCCGGTCTGGGCGGTCGGTAGTCCGTTCGGGCTGGATCGCACCGTCACGTTCGGGATCGTCAGCGGCAAACACCGTGTCGTCAAAGCGAGTTCTCGTTACCAAGACTTCATGCAAAGCGATGCCGCCGTCAATCCGGGTAACAGTGGCGGCCCCTTGGTGGATGCCAACGGTGAGTTGGTCGGCATCAATACCGCGATCGTCGGCGATACCTTTCGGGGGGTCAGCTTTTCGATCCCCAGCAATGTCGCGAGGCAGGTTTACGAACGGTTGAAAGCCGACGGGCGGTTCGAGCGGGGATGGCTCGGCATCTCGCTGGAAGAAGTCCCTGACGAACTGGTGGTCGGCGAAGACTACCGAACCCGCGGCGCCATGGTGACCTCTTTGGCGGGTACCGATGGGCCGGCAGCTCGGGGCGGCGTGAAGGGAGGCGATATCATCCTGCGGCTGAACGACGAGCCGATCAAGGACGTCGGACATCTGATGAGGCTTGCTGGCAATCTGGCTTCGGGAACCGCCATCGTGCTCGAGGCCCGCCGGGGAACAGAACTTGTCACGATCGACATGACCGTGGGGGCGCGCCCGGAAAACCTGTCCAGCCGCTAGCGGCCCGCTCCAGGCACTCGTTGCCCACGCTGCGTGGCGTCGTCCACGACATGGGTCCTTGGAACGGCTAAGCTGCCCGAATCTCGTCCACTGCTCGTTAGGAGCGTGCGGTAAAAAAGTGTCCGGAACCTTTTGTGCAAAGCACCCGAAGGGCGAGTTCCTCGCAAAAGGTTCCGGACAC